>CAZNRQ010000339.1:0-4318 GCA_964574845.1 uncultured Bacteroidales bacterium | reverse complement strand
TTTTTAAATTATGAAATATAAAAATTCATTGTATTTACTAGTTATTCTTGGAGTATTTATGGCTCTTTCAAGTAGTTGTAAAAAAAAGGATACTAGCTCATTGCCATTATTAAAAACTGTAGCTGTTACAGATGTAACGGAAATATCTGCGAAATCCGGAGGTAAAATATTAAACGATGGAGGTTCAGCTATTATTGCCTGCGGTGTTTGTTGGAGTAAAACCGGAAATTTACCGACAATTGAAGATGACAAAACTGTTGATGACAATGAATTGTCTTTTGTTAGCGAAATTACTGGTTTGAGCTTACATACTCAATATTATTTGCGAGCTTATGCAACCAATAGCAATGGTACTGACTATGGTCAAGTAATACCATTTACAACAAATGGACCTTGCACAATTGGTGAAAGTTTTGCAGGGGGTATCATTTTTTATCTTAATTATTCAGGTCAGCATGGTTTTATTGCATCACCAGCTGATTATAATACCATTTCTGAATGGGGATGTACAGGTTCGAAATTAATAGATTACGCATCTTCTAATGGTTCTGGCCAATCTAATACAAGCGCGATTGTTAATGGTTGTAATAGTCCATATTGTGCGGCAAGAATATGTAATGATTTGGTGATAAATTATTTTGATGATTGGTTTTTACCTTCTAAGGATGAACTAGATTTGATGTATCAAAAGAAATCTATTATTGGTGGTTTTTTAAATCTTAACTATTGGAGCTCTACAGAGGTAGATTCAAATAATGCTTATTCGCAGAATTTTAATAATGGCATACAACAAGTCATAAATAAATCATCATCAAATCAAGTGAGAGCTATTCGGGCTTTTTGAAAGAGCAATATTAATTAAGTAACTAACATAGAAGCAGCAATTTTTTTTTCCAAACCCCTTCGCTGCGGCCAGATATGATGCCATCATCAAAAAGTTTCTGGACGACAAGCGTAAGGAAGAGGAATTCCCATGGGGAATGGCGTATTAGGAAGTGCACTTAATTGCCTAAAGTGCCTTGAGTTCGGAGTTGAAGAAAACCACGGAGTCACGGAGAACACGGAGTTTCACAGAGGATTTTTTCTAAGAAATATGGAATAGTGAATATTGAATAAGGACAGCCAAAGTAAGGCTTACTTCATCATTCGATATTCATTATTCACTATCCGTTATTCGTTATTCCTTATTTCATCACCACCAATTTCCCATTCCAAACGATTCCACGGTCCGAGCTGATCTGAACCATATAAATTCCTTCGGGAAAGTCGCCGGTAGAAATCTCTTTGGAGGAGGTGTTTGCCTCCAGTTTACATTGGTAAACCACCTGGCCAGAAATGTCGTAAACGCTGAGGTTTGATGGTCCGCTTATCGTTTCGTCATTGAAGCTTATGGTGCAATGATCCGAAGCCGGGTTGGGGAAAAGAGTTGCCGACAAAGTTTGGGTTTCGGCCTCCTCATTGATTCCCGAAATGCTTCCGCAATAGATCTGTTTGTTATAAGAAGCGGAATTGTTATAAGTGTAAGCCACATCGCCTTTGAGGGCATTGGCAGGCATAACCGTAATGGTTTGCGATTGCAGGGTAAGGGTGCGATGCACATTGTTCAAAGAAAATTCCACATCGTTGCACAAACCGTTGCCGTTGCTATCTATTACGGCCATCACCCGGCCTTCGTTGTAGCCGGCTCCAATATGTACGGTGGTGCTGCCGTTTTCGGTGAGACCGTATAATTCGACGTTTTTGTTGCTGGTGGAGGTGTTTCCGGCAGCACGTTTTTTCCAAACCACCGAACCGGTGTTCGAGAGATTGATCATTATCTGTGTAAATGCCGAGCCATCGTAAATACTGCCATCGACCACTACGTTTTTGCCATTGTTAATGGCCGCTATGTCGTAGAGGGTAAATTGGGTATAGGTGACGGTGAGTTCGTTGAACGAAAGCAGGCTGAGGGCACTGCTGTATATGGCCACAAACTCTGTCTTGTTGTCGTTGCTGTTGTTGTAGCCCCCAACTATGGCATATCCGCCGGTATTTTTCAGTTTCACAATACGTGTGGGCACTATTTGCATTCCCGTGTAGGTGTAGGCGGTATGCGAATTGACGGCTCCCGTGGGGCTGATCTTCATGGTGAGCAATGAGTTGATATTGTAGCTCGACGAAACCACGTATTCCGAGCCATCGGGTATGATGCTCCAGCAGGTGATCACGCCGGTAGTGAGCGGATAGTAGTATTGGTTTTGCCATTCTATGGTGCCGTCGGCCGCACATTTGATGATGTAGTTATACAAAGTGCACTGCCCCCCTCCGAAAAGGAAGCCATTGTCGCCGGCCACAGCTTTCGACAAGGCGATGGAATAGAGATTGCCCGATGCCAGATAGTATAATTTTTGCCAGATCAGGGCGCCCGTCGAACTTAACTTTACTATCCAAGTGGACGATGTGTGCTCGGTGGATGCGGTCATAAAATAGAAATTGCCGTCGTTGGCTTCAACAATTTTTGGCATGATGGGCGATATCAGCGCATCGGTAAATTTGTATTTCCACATCATGTTGAAATTGTTATCATAGCGAATGATCTGTATCTTGTAGGCACTATCGAAGGCTACGGTGATATATCCGCCCGACGATACTTTTTCGATGGTTCGGAACGAGCCGGTGTTGCCCACCTTCAGGTAAGCCGTGGTTTGCGCCTGAATCAGCAGGGCACATAAGGATAGAAGTAATGTAAAAGTAAGTTTTTTCATAAAACGTTTTGAATGGGTAGAAAAATGAAATGTATGCGCTAAAGACAGTATTTCGTGGGGTAATGGTTGCACGTCTGAGAAATTATTGTTGAAAATACTGCTGACCAGATATCAGGTTTTTTGATTGAAAATTCAGAAAAGTTTTTTTGGCCATTCCCTTGGGAGGGGAAACCCCCAAAAGACATTTTTCTAATTTAATATGCTTAATTGACTAAATAAATTGGCATCATTCTATGTTTACGTAATCAAAAATGACAAAGGATTGCTATAGGGGCCTTCTTCACCTCTGGGATTTATATAACAAACCATTAGGTGAGCTTCCTGACCCATTTGGCTAGCATCAAAAGTTAATACGAATCTGCATTTCCCGGTTGATTCTATAGATTGATATTTGCTGAAAGGGGGTGACTCCTGATTGGCTGGTTGTATGACCATTTTCCTTCCGATTTTATGAACATCCTTTGGAAGTGCTTTGGATTCTTTATCGACAGGATTACTTGCAAAAATCCAACGTACGGCATGACTTTGTTTGTATAGTGACAGATCGGGTGCTATTTTAGGACGAGGCACAGCCTCACGTTTAGCCGCATTTTTATGCACTCCAATAATCGTATAATCTTTCACGGTTAATTCAATGGCTTTGTTACACTTCAATTGAAGTTTTATAGCCTGAATTTCTTTGTGGAAAACGGCATAGGCTTTTTTTACACCAAGTACCACTGGTGGTGTATGAGTTTCGGGCGCAATATATAGCGGATAACGGGTATTCCAGTCGGCCAAATGAGCCTGCATTGAAGTTAGTTGGGATGCCGACAGCATCAAACGCGATGCATTTGCTGCCAGAACCATATAGGGCACAGAGGCATTAATTTCTACATTGAATTTTTGGTAAGCCTCCGACAGGCGCATTGGATTCTCACGTTTGCTCATTTTCTGTGATGTATTAGATTTTTAAAGCGATAAAATTAAAAAATTTATTTTGAACTACCAAATAAAATTTGTTGTAATAAAATTAAAAAAAGTAATGAATGATTTTAAATTTACTTTGAAGAAATTAAAAAAGGTTATAATAAAAATGAAAGATGTCATAATTTATTTAAAAATAATCATTAAATTATTAAAAAAAGTCATGAAAAATTTGAAATAATTGATAAGAGATTTGAAAAAAATAATAAAGAATTATAAAAATATCATGAAAAATTACAAATCCATCTCGAATTATTTCTATAAATTATCTTCCAAAATTATAAAAATACATCAGGATTGTATTATGGAAATATTCGCAAACAGCTGGAAAGATGCAGTATTGTCAATGGTTCTTTGTGAATCTTTGTGTACAGCCATTCTGCAAAATTTCCCAAAGATTTTTTCTATTGTTTACTAATGCAACTATTGTGGTGCATCGTCTTAGTGCATCTTAGAGTTTTTGTGCCTTGGTTGCAATCTTATTCTAGTAAATTGATTATTGAAACCCCGCGTAGTGAGAATTATTTCTATCAGTGCGTAAGCAATACGCCCCTACGTCCATCATTGATTTAAGATGGTTTTTCTTTTTCCTATTCTCCGTGTAACTT
>CAZNRQ010000338.1:0-4343 GCA_964574845.1 uncultured Bacteroidales bacterium | reverse complement strand
ACAAAAAGAACTGCTAAAACAAAAAAAATATTAAGCAAACCTTGACTTGTCTTATTTATTGTTGTATCTTTGTTTCGTCTTAATCAAAAAGGGTGTATAAAAAGAAAAAAGAACGACAAACATCAATAAAAAAATACCAAAAGAAATAAACCAAAACATTTGTAATTATAAAAACCAATACCATGAAAAAGTTAATTCTACTCACCGCAATTTGTTTATCAGTATTAGTTGGCTGCCAGAAATCGGGTTATAATTGTCATCAAAAGATCACGACCACTATGGTGCCTGATTCAGCAGGATTTCCTCAGATTCAATATTCGGAATTTCAATTAACAGGAAATTCAAAATGTATTGTGGGCACTACAAGTACAGAAACTCCAATCGATAGAAGCAGGGTAAAAGTTGTTACTTACGAAACTACTTGTGAATAAAAAGATTGGCTGTTAATACTTTCAGGTATTATTTGTCTTAAAAAGTATTATTGTTTTATTTATGAAACCTTAGAATAAAAATTGTTTTCGGTTTTTATAATTGTAAAATTATGTTGATTTCAATCTTGGTTTGTTTTATTCTTTCACAGAGGTTTTTCTTGAAGTTCTACCCTGAGCCATTAAAAAGAAAGGTTATAAGGCTGATTGAATTTAGAGTTTTATATTTTAATAAATTAAAAAAATTGTTTTCGATTTTTACAGGTTACTCACCGGTCTGTTAGAAGCCTGTCATCTGTAAACTTATTGAACCCGAAAGGAAGTTAGAATTGGTACAATAAAGTTCTTTAAAAAGTGGAGTGTTGACTCTAAAAAGTTAAACCGCAGTTGACCTTTGCTATACATGTAATATACGTTTTGTTTAAATCGCCAGAATATGGCAGAAAACTTTGCTAAGGCAAAAAAATGAAAGCCCTTGAATTTTAAAATTTCAAGGGCTTTCTTTATAAATGACAAGCATACAAACCATGAGCTTAAATTCAGTTTAATTTTTTAGTATTTTTTGGTGATACGTATTTCCTGAGGAAGTAAATTCTATGAAATATGGTCCATTTGCTAAGTTATTTAAATCAAGTATAAAGTCATTGCTTCCGGTGGTGACTTCCATATTTATGCTTGCCATCAGCTTACCCATCATGTCGAATACCTGAACCTGAGCTTTTCCTTCATTGAGATTGGAATAATGAATGACAAGTGCACTATTAAAAGGATTAGGGTACATAGTGATGTCTGTACTTTCTAAAGAGGAGCATATTACTGAAACAGGACTAAATGTTTCACTTTTGCCATCAAAATCAGTTTGTCTGATACGATAATAGGAAATTCCACTTACTGATTTCTCATCAGTATATTGATAATTCAGTAGCTGGTTACTATTACCAGCTCCGGGGATATTGGCGACGAAATCCCAGTTTTCGGCATCGCTACTTCTTTCCAAAGTGAAATAATCATTGTTAGTTTCGGTGGCTGTAGACCATCTGACGTCGGCTTTTCCGTTGCATTTAACATCAAAGGAAAGTAGTTCTACAGGTAAGGGAGATCCGAATGTTTTAGGTCCTTTTACAGTGCCATTGGCAGCAGTCCAAAGAACAACATTGCATATGTCCAGTAAATTTGAATTCCCACCACCGTTTCCAGGATCCATGGTGCCGCTGGCTGCAATATATACTACCGAACCGCAGGGAAGCCTTAGTTTATTCCCTGTTTGGAAGGTGAGTGTTCCGTAAACCTGTATTTCCACAGGAGTGGGACAGGAGGTTAGGTCAACCTGATTGTTGACAATAACATTGGTTGCCAGAGGGATAATGATTAAATCTGAGCATGTTGGTACATGACCACATGACCAAACTGAATTATCACTCCAGTTCCCGTTTTTAATTGCCTGGCACGTTGATGCAGACAGATAAAGGGAACTGAGTGATAGAATTATTAGGAGTAATATCTTTTTCATTGTATTTTTTAGTTGTATAAAATAAAGCATCTCTGAAATATTTTCGTTTTCGCTATTTAGACAAATTCTAAACAAAGGTAATGCCATTTTCTCAAATGACAATGCTTATTTGTAATAATTTTAAATAGCGTTCTTAAACAGCTGTAAAACAGATGTGTGAAAAGGATGATAATTGTGTGACAATTATCAATGATGCCTAATGGAAAAGATAGATTCCTTTTCGTAAAATACCTGAAGTCTTGTTCGAAATATTTCTGTTTACTCAGTCATATCCTTTTCCAGGACAGTCTCGTAGTCGCTTCCGGTCAGATCTTTGGCAGAGGTTCCAAGGAAATAGTCTTCTATGAATTTCCAGCGTTGGGGGGTGTCGAGGATATGGGTGAAAAAGTACTCCATGATATGGAGGGAGGTTTGCTGACGGCGTTCTATTTCCTTCAGAATATCATTGGTGTAGCCGCGTTTGGACAGTCGGGTGAGTTTCACCGGGTCGTTGATGCGAATGAAGACACCGGGTTTTTCACCCCCGCCTATCACGTAAGTGGCCAAGTTGAAGGCTTCGAGCAGGTAGGCCAGTTGTATCATACCCACATTCTTGTCGTCGTTGGCAGGAATGAAAAATTGCGCGGTGCGTTCGGCCTGAGGCAGCTCGACAAACATACGGTCGTAACGTTTTTTTAGCAGGGCCCTCACTGCAGGATATACTTTGGGAAAGGTCTTATACTGCAATTCGTGATCGGTTTTTTTCTCTTGAATGAAACATTCCGGCTTGGTGAAAATGTCGCGCTTGTTCTTCAGATCGATGGGGCAGGCGAAGACCGATAGGATGATCTCGGCTACCCGCTTGGCCGTTAGGCTATGTTCGAAACGGGGTTCCAGTTCTTTGGCCAGCATTTCTTCGGTGAAAAAATCCACTCCCATTTGATCGAGAGCCTTCTCGATGATGCGGAAATTAGCATCCAGCATTTCGTAAGTTTCTTTAGAGGAATAAACCAGGTTGAAAACTACCCTGATCTGCGGGCTGACGTATATTTCGTCGGGTTGGAACAAGGTCTTATCGAAATAGGATTTCTTGATCTGAGGGAAATTCTGATCGGAGAAGTTGGTTTTCCATATCTTATCGAGGTTGAGGGCGTAGACTTTCTGTCCCTTGGCTTCGATGGAAGGTTGCGAGATATAGCGGGAGGCTTTGCCGTATTTGGCTGAAAATTTCTTTACATCCGCTTCGTTCACACGAGCATAAACGGCTGTGAACAGACTCTTGGGCCGCGCAATGATGACATTGTATCGGTATTTGGCCTGAAGATCCTTTTCGAGCAAAATGAAACTGCTCTTCACTTTTTGTTCGATGTCGACATCTTCATCCTTAAAGATATATTGAAAATCGTTGACCGAAACCAGCAGATTCTTGTTGTTTTTGACGTTGTAGATCTTCAATATTTTATCGAGTACCAACTGCAACTGAAACTGCCTGACGGCCGAAAAGGCATACAATATGCGTGTGAACTTGAGATCCTGTATATTGAAATCGGTCATGGCTACACCCCTGATATCGCTGCGGCGTGCTACACGACCTATCTCCTGAACGTAATCTGCCAGATGACCCGAAGGCGCATGATGGTATATGGTGGTGATATCGTCTATGTCCACACCCATGCCGAAGGCTTTGGTCGACAAGATGGTCTTGATCTGGTTGGATTTGAAGTGCTCGTAGGTTTCGTTCTTTATCAATTTGTTCAAGCCGCCGAAGTATAGGCCCAATTTATCCTTATAACTATATTCGACCAGATCGCGGATGGGGATGAGCTGGCTCACCCAGGGGCAGTAGACAATGGTCTTTTGCCCGGCATCTATCAGTTCCTGAATGCGGGCCGCCGTTTTGGTAAATTTCTCTTTGTTGTGATAGCGTTCGATGGGGAGGTCGTTGATGTCGAAATCTATATCCTCGCGTTTCACTTTGCCAATGAAGAGGCGGGGATTTTCGAGGTAGAGGCTGTCGAGGGTCTCAATCACCATATCGTTAGGACCGCTGTAGACGGCAGTGGCAGTGACGGCCAGCACAGGGAATTTGTAGTTAAAATAGCGGCGGGCCTTGCGTATGAAGTTGCCGAGATACCAATAGTCGGTGCGGAAATCGCGACCCCAGGTGGTGACCAAATGGGCCTCGTCTATTACCAAAAGTCCCAGCTCGCGGTTGCCCAGAAATACGCTCAGTTCTTGCGAAAGCAGCAACTCGGGCGAGAGATAGAGTATGGATATTTCGCCATTGTGCACTTTTTGAAGCACGTCTTCGCGCTCGATGATGGAAAGCTCGGAATTGACATAGGCTACATGCTCGTAATTTCTGATGGTTTTCAGGGCTATCACCTGATCTTTCATCAAAGCAATGAGGGGAGAAATGACTATGG
>CAZNRQ010000337.1:0-4346 GCA_964574845.1 uncultured Bacteroidales bacterium | reverse complement strand
GTACTAGGACACAAATCAATAACTATAAAAATGAAAAGAATTTTTTATCTCGTTTGTGCGGTTCTGGTTTTTGCTTCCTGTCAGAATTCAATAGAAGTTCCAGCAGAATATTTTTTCGAGATTAAATATGGGTTGCTCAATAACTTTGATGTTGTGACATACAGTACCATTGAAAATAAAATATACCGTGAGAGTTACATGCTTACCCATTCACTTCCTTATTCTGACTCACTAGTTTCTAAACAGGAATTTCATATTGACAGAACAAATGCTGACTCTATTTTTATTCTGGCATATAAAAGCAATCAAAAACTTGATATCTTGCATGAAAACGAAGTGGCGTATATTAACGATGAATTCTTTCAAGTTTCTTTAAGCGCAAATAGCAGGAAGTTTATTAATTACTATGCATCTGATAATGAATCTGCTAAAATTTCCGAATTGAATAAAATAAAAAGTATACTAAATAAAATAATGAAATAATCGACTAAACTATCGTTAACATCACCCCTTCTATATGAGAATAGAACCAAACAGAATATTATTAACTTTGGATGCGGAGAGTGAGGCGATGAAAGGTTAAGCAGAAACAAATAAATTACCATAAAACAAAAGTTACCTTATGACTTATTACGATTGGCCCAAAATCATGTCAGGTCTTTCTAACAATGAATTAGTAAAGATCATCAGCGACAGCAAAACCGAACCCGCAGATAAAGTAACTGCGGCATCGATTGAATGTAAAAACAGAGGCATAGACGCTGACAATTTCACTCCGATACCGGAACAAATAGCTGACATTGAACGTAAGCCTGACGAAAATTCTCCCACACTTTATTCCAAAAAAGTGATTTATACCTTCACCATCTTATTCTCTGTGATTTTTGGGGGAATAATGTTTGCTATAAATTTGAAAGCCGTTAATAACAAAAAAGGCATTTATCCGGTAATTATTTTCTCCGTATTATATACTGCTTTATCCATTTATATTTTAAATCTGATAAATGTTGGAACACCTGGAACAGTTGCCCTTGGTGCCATTGGAGGTTCAATATTAAACAACGTATTCTGGAATAAATACATTGGAAAAGAAACACTATTTCATAGAAAGAGTTACAAAATACCGTTAATAATAGCTTTAAGTATTTTCACTCCTCTGATAGCCTTAATAATTTGGGCAATGATCTATACCGGGCAAATGTAATTTAGTAAGGCCTATCCCTGATATATAATCGTAGTACGGCTTAAAGCCGTACTACGGATCACTTATTTACCTCTTATCCCAAAACAAACCTAACCTGATATAAATCAGCATCTTTTTGCTGGATTACTTAATTAGTATTCGCACCTTTGTTATCAGAATTGTATCGTTCTCTTCATCTATTGTAAATTAAAACTTTATGAAAAATATTTTGACAATCATTCTCATGCTGACATTCGGCTATGGGAAAGCGCAAACATTTTACACCGAAGACAACGGTAAATTCAACTTAACCCAAGCAGGAGCCTCGCATCTTGCTTCATTGCCTCTCAAATGTCTTGACAAGCAATTTCCATTCAAATCATGGATCGTTATCAGCGACACCACATTGATCACCCGTCCAAAGAATTTGCATCCCGCCTTTTGCGGTTGTTTCGATTGGCATTCCTGTGTGCACGGTCATTGGCTTTTGGTTTCATTGCTCAAACAATTCCCCGGAATGCCTGAAGCCGATAGTATTCAAAAAAAACTAATCAGGCATTTATCGGCAGCCAATATGAGAACCGAACTGGCTTTGTTCAAAGGCGACAACAAAACATTCGAACGCCCTTATGGATGGGCCTGGCTGCTGCAATTGCAAAATGAATTGCTCACATGGAATACGCCTGCAGGAAAAGAACTAAGCCATAATGTAGATTCTCTGGCCCGTTTCATTTCCACTCAGTTGATCGGCTTACTGAACACCTTGCAATATCCTGTACGCGAACCCGAACATTACAATCTGGCATTCGGAATGTGCCTGGCATACGATTATTCCATTACAGCCAAAGACACTGCTTTGCAAAATGCTGTTGAAAAAGCAGGAAAAAGGTTCTATTCAAACGATTGTAACTGTCCCACTTCTTATGAACCCGGAGGTTTTGATTTTCTGAGTCCCTGTCTTGAAGAAGCCGACCTAATGCAAAGGATACTGCCTGCGAATGAATTTAACACTTGGTTGAAGAAATTTATGCCACTGATCTACACCAATCCATCGGCTTTATATCAGGTAGGCTTGGTTTCTGATCCTACTGATGGTAAGATGGTTCATCTGTATGGACTTAATTTCAGTCGTGCCTGGTGCTTATACGATATTGCTTCTAAGATGCCTGAAGCCAGTGCAAAACCCGTCAGGGATCTAGCGGGCATGCATTTTAAATATTCCTTTACGCATGTTGCCTCAGGCGCCTATGAAGGCGATCACTGGCTGGCTACTTTTGCTGTTTATGCACTCAAAGGCATGAAATAAAAAGTACAGATGATTCCAATTATAAATGCGCATTATTAATGTAATGATATTGCCGGCCGGTTTATACCTTGCAAATGGAAAATATTAATGAATAAACCGGAATAATGGGAAAAACAGTAAGACCAGGAACTCTCAAACTCCTTAAGAATACCAATTGTATTCTCAGGATCATTGTTTTATTCATTATTGTTGCTACTTTTTCTTCCTGCAGAATCATAAGCGATTCTAAATTGACATTGGAGCAATCCCTTGCAGGGACAAAGGCTCCCAAGGTTGTTTCAGATTCAATGATTTTATTAGATGTCAAATACTATTCCTTTGATAAAAAATTACACAAGGGTCAGATAGTCATTAACACGTTATTGAAAAAAGATGTAAAGAAGCTGTTCTCAGAAGCCAGAAAGATAAAATTCCCCATCAATAAAGTCATCCCCATTGTAAAATACCACTGGAACGATGATTCCTCCATGACCGATAATAACACTTCTTCGTTCAATTACAGATTAGTGGCACGTACAAACCGACCATCCAATCATTCGTGGGGAAGAGCGATTGATATTAATCCATTTACCAATCCGGCGGTTCATCCTGACGGTTTGATAGAACCTGTTGGTGCCAAATATGATTCTGAAGCCTCGGGAGCACTAAATCTCGAAAATAAGATAATGAAGCTTATGTTATCTCTCGGCTGGGAATGGGGAGGAGGAGCAAACTGGCTAAAAATTAAAGGCTATCAGGATTACCAGCACATACAAAAATTAAAATAAAAACCTTCTTCAAAAAACATTGTATAAATTTGCTAAACCCTATCCCCTAAGCATTATGAAGAACTTACTTTTACTGTCAGCATTAATGACTATGTCACTTTTCGGTCATACACAGCAAACCAAGGGATGGGAATTTCTGCAATGGAATACCTCTAAAGATAGTGTAGAGAAGGTACTGAAAGAAAAGAACAATCTCTTATCCGAGCCATGGGCTTTGGATGCTAATTTCAACTTCCAGGGAATGAACACCTGGTTGATCTACAATACACAGAATAAACTGATACAGGTGCATCAGCGGAAAACCTTCAGCGTCATTAATCAGAAAGAAGCTGCAGAGTTTTATAAAACCAAAAAGACCGAACTCATCACTAAATATGGGAAACCACAAACGGTCAGCGAAAACAAAAAGGACAGTGTGGTAAACCTACTATGGAAACTGAAGTATACCCGTATAACATTGGAATACGATTACCGATACAAGATCATTGATGAATTTGGGGCAGGTTCTTATTGGGTTGATATCGTATTTGAGCCTGCCAAATCTGAGTAATGTTACTTTCGAATGTTAGTTTCTTAAAAACACCTTCCTTTTTGCTCACAAAAATGTCAAAATTTTGCAATTAGTTTACGAAATTGTACAATAGAATATAGCCTAAGACTTGCGACCTTTGCATAGTATAGTTTTTATTGATCCATTAAAACCGAAAATCATGAAATACTTCATTGTTATATTAGGCGCAATAATTATAATGACTGGAAGTTTGAAAATCAATTCCTTCAAAAAAGAGAATATCAGATCCCTGTCGAAAACACAAAATACTTCAATAATTCCCGGAAAAGGATCATCTAATAATAAAACCCTCCCATATAGTTATCGTAATGGGGTATCCGGGTTAGTATTTATGATGAATGTGAAAATGCCTATCAAGGAAATGGTGCAACCCAGCGAAGAGGGCTGTTGAAAGAGCGTTTTCAAATAGAGGCAAACCAGAAGCAGATTGAAAAGTTCTGGTTAAGCTGACATTCCACTGCATTTCTTGATAAGACCGGGAGATGCTACTCCACCCCTATCTCATCCACAAACAACCAG
>CAZNRQ010000336.1:0-4364 GCA_964574845.1 uncultured Bacteroidales bacterium | reverse complement strand
CATGGAATAGAAACGCGATTTGATATCGTTGATCTTATTCTGATATTCCGTTACACGGGGGTTGGTCTCGCGATATAATTTTTCGTCAAAAGTTTCACCAAATCTTTGAGCGGCTTTGCTGACCTCCTTTTCAATCTTATCTTCAATTTTGGCCATATGGTCTTCCACCAAAACATCTGCACGGTAGCGTTTCTTGGAATCCTTGTTGTCTATCATAGGATCGTTGAAAGCGTCCACATGTCCGGAAGCTTTCCAGATGGTAGGGTGCATAAAAATAGCGGAATCAATGCCCACTATGTTCTCGTTATACTGCACCATCCATTTCCACCAATAAGCGCGTATGTTATTTTTCAGTTCTACGCCATACTGACCGTAATCGTAAACAGCACTCAGGCCGTCGTAGATCTCACTGGAAGGAAATACAAAACCGTACTCCTTGGCATGTGAGATGATCTTTTTAAATAATTCTTCGTTGTTTGCCATAGTGCAAAAGTAACACTAATTTCAGAAATTAAGTGCTGCTTTGCATATAAAGAAAGGGTTAGACGAAAGCAAAACAGTCGATAAGACTATTCATTGCAATTCCTGCAGATCTCAATATCCTTTCGTTGGGTAAAAACCTTTTTTCGAAAATCATTGTAGGGCTGACTATTCCATATCTCTTTCAGATTCCGGTCATTGATATTCCCAAATGCATGGTCCGCATTTTTATCAAAGCAGCAGGGAACCACATCTCCGTTCCAGGTGATAACACATGAGTTCCACATGCGGTAACAAAAATTGTGAAGTTCTTTTTTGATGTGTACACTTCCATCGCCCGAAACCGTATACCTCGACTGCTCTTCCGGCAGCCAGTCGGCAGCCTGTTCGAAATGTATCAACTGCATGGACTTGATGGCAACCTTATCTATCCCCATGGTTTTCTTAAACGCCTTGATTTGTGCAAGCTGGGCTTCGTTTTTTTTATGCAATAGAAACTGTAGTTCTATGAAAGGATGATTCCTTCTTTTCTGCTTTTTTGCCGCCACCAGAGCTTTTATCCCCTCTATCACTTTGTTGAAATCCCCGCCTTTTCTGTATTCCTGATAGGTTTCAGCATCGGCCCCATCCAAAGAAACAATTATTTTATCCAGACCTGAATCCATGATACCATTAATATTTTCAGATGACAAATAATGCGCATTCGTCGAAATAGAAACATATAAATTTGTCTGTTTTGCCTTGGCAACAAACCTCATCAGATCTTTATTCAGAAAGGGTTCGCCCTGAAAATACAAATTCAGATAGAAGGCAAAAGGAGAAGCTTGTTGAAGAATCTTTTCAAAAGTTTCACTGTCAAGCATGCCCTTGGGACGGGTAAACCCTTTATCTGTGGTGAAACATTGGGGACATTTTAAATTGCATTGCGTGGTAGGTTCCACCGAGATGAAAGAAGGCAGCCCTTTATGGATTATCTTCTTAGTGAATTTTGACCAATGGTAACTCCATTTGATAGAAAGGTAGTTTCTGACCCGTACATAAGTGAGGACTTTCCACAGCCTGATGACATCATGAATAAAAGCCATTTCCCTTTTAAATGTGTCGGGTAAACTTGTTTACGATAGGATATTGATTTAAAAACTCCTTGGCTATGATACGCAAAACGGTATAAGCAGGAATAGCCAATATCATCCCGGGAATTCCTGCCAGGCTTCCTGCCAGTAAGATAACCAGAAATATTTCAAGCGGATGAGCCTTGACCACATTGGCATAAATGGTAGGTTGCAGTATAAATGCATCCAGCAGATTTATTACTATCAGGGTTCCGCTTATCTTCATAAATACCTGGAAAAGATCGAGGGTTTGTCCGGAGTCAATGATTCCGGTTATGGCAAAAACCATGGCAATTCCCCATCCTATAAAAGGACCGATATAGGGAACAATGTTCATGATCCCTGCAAAAAAACCTATCATCAGGGCATTTTTAAATCCAAAAAGCCAAGCGGAAACAGTGATCAAAGTAATCACGATGAAAAGGTCAAGACATAGGCCCAGAAAGTATTTAGAGAGCATTCGGATTACCTTTAGGTAAATGTGTTTGATCTCAGATTGCAGCTTAACGGGTGTGAGCGCCATGATACCATTGATGAGCATACGGTCCTGTTTCAGAAAAAAGAATGTGATAAACCCTATGGCAAATATGGCAATGAAAAGGCTTCCGGCCAAACTGACAACCGAATTGGCAATATCCGAGGCATTGGTGATGTTGGCATAGGCCATAACTTTGTTAGTAACCAACAGTTCTATACTCTCATTGGGAAGTATCATCTGATGACTGATCAGAAAATTATTGAGCCATGCCAGGGGCTCTTTAATACTGTTCATCAGAACCACCGGATTCATCGATGCCAAAGATTGAACCTGTGCAACCAGCAATGGTAGGACCACTGCAAAAAAACCTCCTATCAAACCATAGATCACCAAAAGAGTTAAGATGGCGCTGAGCGTATGGGGCATTGTAAACTTGCCCAGCTTTATTTTATCAAGTAAGATCAGCAAAGGGCGACCCATTATTGACAGCACCGCTGAAATAAGAATGTAGATCACAATATTCGAAAAGAACCAAATCACATAGCCGGCCAATAATAAGCCAACCACCAGAATGATCCATTTGTTTCGTGCAGCCATACGAAAGGTTTTGTCAAAATTAGTGAAAATAACCGATTTAAGTAATGCTGTCTAATATAACTTTTTCAAGATGATCTGCTGGGTTTGATTTTAATATCCCTGTCGTAGTCTTAACCAAATCCATGGCGACATCCAGTTTGAAATTCTCTTGTGTGACCGTGTAATAAATGTTCTTTTCGGATAAATAATTTGCCAGGTATTCCTGCTCGGTTTGCCCGGGAGTAGGAACCAATATGGCTTTCGAGCCCAGAGTTGCCAGATCCATTATGTTAGAATATCCCGAACGGGCCAGCACGACTTTCGATCTGAGTATATAATTCTGAATTTCGTCAGGCAGCAAACTGGAAAAGATATGAATCCTTCCGTCAATGATGGTCTTCAAATGTTCAGAAGGTTGACCCAATAGAACCACTGCCTTATAATCCGATCTCTTCAATTGTGCCAGTATGATTTCCTCAAAAATGGAGCGTTGTGGTTCCGGCCCGGATAACAGAACGCATAGGTCGAAATCTTTGGTAATTTCTTTCTGAGGCTTACTGAATCTCGACAAGGTTCCGATGTATTGTGCATTCCCTGGAAGCTTATCATTTCCGGAAAGAGAGCCCGCCATTTTGAAATCTTCTGCAAAATCAGGTACCCAGCAAATATTGAATTTCCTTATAAAATACCCGTGAATTTTAAATAATATCTGTTCTATTATCCGGTTGTCTCCCGGCGCCTTGATGCGGACCTGATGTGTGATGTAAACCGTTTTTGTTTTTTTATTCCACAGACCAAAGCGGTTGTCAGAAATGACGAGGTCTATTTCCAATTCCCTGATCAGCTTCTTTAGCCTTCTATGTTCTCTGAATATTTTTAAGAAAATTCCCGGTGTTTGAAAAAAGATTTTTCTAGTAAGGTTTTTCCCTTTAGTGTAAGTAATATTATAGTCTTCAAACCTGAAAATGGGCAGGTGCGGGAAAGTTTCCTCAAGCAAATAATAAGCATTACCGCTGGCAGCTAAGAATACATTATAATCATTCTTCTCCAGAATCCTGATGATAGGAATACAGCGGCTGGCATGGCCCAGACCCCAATTGAGCGGACAAATGAGTATTTTTTCCCGCCCGCTCATCAGTCTTTAAAAGTTTAAGCAGTACTGTATAGCAATATTCCTGGGAGCTTCTATCAAACCTGGTCGTGTCATGTATTCAGTATTGAAAACATTATTTACGAACAATCCCAGTCTTTGTGTCTCGGTAATATCAAAAAGACCCCTGACATTAACAATTGTATACCCCTTATTGTGTTTGTCCCTATAGGCTTTTATGCCCGGCAACAAATTGGACGAAGGGATACCAGGAATTAATTCGTCTTCAAAAGCCTTGTCTATATTGATCATATTGCTGCTATAAGTAAGACCTACCCCAAAGGTGAAGAATGCAAAGGTCACCTCAAAATCAGCTTTCACTGAATGCAGCGAACGATATTTTAAATACTTGTTGTTTTCGGTTTTGGTGGTGTCTGCACTTGCATCGTAATTCAAGTCAACCGGATTGTTAAAGGTATACCCTGCAAGAATAGTAGCCGGGAATCCGAAAATAGTTCCCTGACCGGTGAAAGTAACATCAATACCGTTTATTCTGGCATGACCTACGTTCAGTGATTTAAAACCGACATCATTCAGTGTGGGGTATAATGCGGTATCAGGTTTATAA
>CAZNRQ010000335.1:0-4388 GCA_964574845.1 uncultured Bacteroidales bacterium | reverse complement strand
GTGCTGCGGGCTTTGGTAAGTTCGCCGTGCAAATGAAGAATATGTTGTGAGCCGGCCCTTTCGTGAAGGTTGTCCACGTTTTGGGTGATGATCTGTACATGATATTTCTGTTCCAGCTTCACCAGGGCAAAATGCGCCGCATTGGGCTCCACGCTGGCCAGCTGTCGCCGTCTTTCGTTGTAAAAAGTGAGTACCAGGGAGGGATTTTTGCGCCAGGCCTCGTAGGTGGCCACATCTTCAATGCGGTATTCTTCCCAAAGGCCGTTGCTGTCGCGAAAGGTACGTATGCCGCTTTCGGCACTGATGCCGGCCCCTGTCAATACAATGATGGTTTGTTTATTCATAATATTCAGGTGAAGTTTATTTTTGAACGCGGGTAAAGAACACTGATTTGCCAATCAGCGAGAATCCGACATATCCATGAATCTCGAGCACATTGTGGTCGACCAGCTTCAGCCAGCAGGAATATTTCTTTCCTGAGTCTTCGGCATCGTAAATGCTTCCCCCGGTGTATTTGCCTTTGGCTTCATCGAAAGCGAAATCGCTGAACAGTATCAGATGCAGCAGGGGCCTGTCGCGCAGCGAGGGATCAGGATTCAGTTTGTCGTGGCGGGGTTTGCCGTCGACGGGGTCGTTGGCTCGCTTCAACCAGCTGACCATGCCAAAATATTTACCCTCACTTCGGAAAAAGATCATCCGGCCATCGTTATCGGGAGTCCACCATTCGCCGTTAATATCGTCGGCTTTGTAATTGCTTTGTGCCTGCAATCTCAGATCGGTCAGCAGCAGCGACATTAAAAGACAAAAAAAGAGAAAGGCGGAGGTGCGATGGTTAATGGTTGGTTTTTGGGAAGCCATTGTTTCGTTTGGTGGAGAAAAATTATTTGAAAAATGAGAGTTTTCAAAACTAAAACATTTGCTCCACATCGGCAACAAAAAAAGTGAATTCATCCGTATAATGCAGGAGTCAGGCTCAATCAATTGAATATATTAAGATAAAAACCGACAAATCTTTTTTGTTTTTACCGAAAAACTGTATTTTTACAAAGTTTTAGATTAACCCTCAATAATTTTTATACCCATGGAAAAGATACAATTAAATCTTGAAAATTTAGACAAGGCATTTCCGGAAGGATTTACTTCGGAACAAATTGCAAAGGCCAAAACCTTATTTCTGAAAAAACTGGCTGAAACGGCCCATCATTTTTATGAAGGCAAGATACAGACGGTTCCCAAAGCGCCGGTGATTGGTTTTAACTGGTTCAATGTATGGTACACTCCGGGCGTGTCGAAAGTTTCGACCATGATACGCGACAATGTGGATACTTCATTTCAGTTGAGCAACCGCGGTAATCTGGTGGCTGTGGTGAGCGATTCAACCCGCGTACTGGGCGACGGCGATTGCGGTCCTTCGGGCGGATTGGGTGTGATGGAAGGAAAAGCTTTTCTGATGAAATATTTGGGGGGTATTGATGCCGTGGCTCTTTGTATTGATAGCCGTAATGCAGAAGGAAAACATGATCCCGATAAAATTATTCAATTTGTAAAAATGGCACAGCATAGCTTTGGTGCCGTCAATCTCGAAGATATCTCGCAACCCAATTGTTTTAAGGTGCTGGATGTGTTGCGCGAGGAATGTGATATTCCCGTATGGCACGACGATGCGCAGGGTACCGCCTGTGTTACTTTGGCCGGACTGATCAATGCGCTGAAACTGACAGGCAAAAAAATGTCGGATGTTAAAATAGTGCTTTATGGAGCCGGAGCTTCCAACACTACCATCGCCCGCCTTATTATTGCCGATGGTGGCGATCCTAAAAAAATGATCATGTTCGACAGCAAGGGTTCGCTCCACAGCGACCGACAGGATATCATGGTGGATACGCGTTTTTATCGCAAATGGGAACTTTGTGTTCAGACCAATCCCAATAAAGTAAAAACCATTGAAGAAGCTATGAAGGGAGCCGATGTGATTATTTCATTATCAGCATCCACCCCTTGTGCCGACACGGTGAAAAAAGAATGGGTAAGCAGCATGGCCGAAAAAGCCATTGTGTTTGCCTGCGCCAATCCGGTTCCTGAGATTTATCCTTACGCTGCCAAAGAAGCCGGAGCTTATATAGTGGCTACCGGAAGAGGCGATTTCCCCAACCAGGTAAATAATTCCATTGGTTTCCCGGGTATTTTAAAAGGAGCCCTGATGGTTAGAGCCAAAAAAATTACGGATAATATGGCCATTGCTGCCGCACATTCGCTGGCCGATTATGCCGAAAAAAGAGGGATAAATCCCGAGAATATTGTTCCGAATATGAACGAAGCTTCGGTATTCCCTCAAGAGGCTGCCGATGTTGCCATGCAGGCCATTAAGGATGGTGTGGCTCGCTTACATATCACCCGCGAAGAAGCTTTCGAAAAAGCATCCAAAGATATCAGCCAGGCAAGGGCTATGACCCAGACTTTGGTAGATAAAGATTTTATTAAACAACCGCCATATGAGATTTTACAGGAAGCAATTGATTGGGCAATTCAACAAGTTTCGTAACTTTGTGGTCAATTTTTCCTGAGCATGATCTATTTTATTGAGGGTAAACTTGTTGAAAAAAATCCTACTTTTGCAATTATCGAAACGGGTGGTATAGGATACTTTATCAACATTTCTTTAAACACATATTCCAGATTATTAGATCCGGGTAGCCAATGTAAATTGTTTACTTATATGGCTATTAAGTCAGAAGCAGCTACTCCGGTGGGTGTAACCTTATATGGTTTTTATTCCATCGAAGAACGCGACCTCTACATAAATTTATTGTCGGTTAACGGAGTGGGTGCCAATACGGCACGTCTGATACTTTCGTCGCTGACCACAGAGGAGGTAATAATCGCATTGTCAGGAGGCTCGGTATCTACATTTGAAAAAGTGAAAGGCATAGGTTCGAAGACGGCACAAAAGATCATCATCGATCTGAAAAGCAAATATTCAAAAATTGCCTTACAACAAGATTATTTTTCACCCTCACACAATAAAAATAAAGAAGAAGCGTTATCGGGTCTGGTCATGCTCGGCTTCAACAAAAGCAATGCTGAAAAAGTCCTTGATAGAATTATTAAATCAGAGCCGGGTATTGGATCTGTGGAGGATCTGATAAAAATGGCTTTGAAAATACTTTAAATAATAACGAACAAAACTTATTCCTTTTTGAAAATAGCCAGATACATAATTCAACTTACAGCTTTGGCATGTATTGTATCCTTAGCCTGGGCCAGTAGTTTGCATATCAATCCGGATAATCGGTTCTTATTTGAAAAAACCAATCCGCCGGATACCAATCCGCCGGATACAACCCTGCCTTTTCCTTTTCAGGATAATGACGGAAACCCTTATACCGTGCCTCAGGATGGAGGTTTGTATCTGAATACCCCTTCCAATATTACTCAGGAATTGATCTATAATCCAGAGACAAATCAATATGAACTGAGAAACAAAATGGGAGATATGGATTATCGTTCTCCTTCTTACATGTCATTTGAAGAATATCAGCAATATGATATGGACAAGATGATGCAGGACTACTGGCAGGAAAAAACTCATGCCAACCGCATCAGCAAAGGCGACGGCAATATCATACCCAAGATCAGAATAGGCGGAGCGGCTTTTGATAAAATCTTTGGAGGAAACACCATAGACATCAGGCCTTCCGGTTCGGCTGAACTTATTTTCGGCGTTATTCATACCAATACCAAAAATCCGGCACTTGACGTAAAACAAAGAAGGAATACCAACTTTGATTTTCAGGAAAAGATTCAGATGAATGTTACCGCCAAGATTGGAGATAAAATTCAGTTTGGCGTTAACTACAATACAGAATCTTCTTTCGATTTCGAAAACAAAATGAACCTGAAATACGAGGGTAAGGAAGATGAGATCATTCAGTTGATAGAAGGTGGTGACGTTACCCTGCCTTTGAACAGCACCCTGATCACAGGAAGCCAGTCGCTTTTCGGTATCAAAGCCAAACTTAAGTTTGGAAGAACTACCGTTACGGGTTTGTGGTCGCAACAAAAGAGCACTTCTGAAAACATAACGGTAGCAGGCGGAGCCCAAACCAGTCAGTTTAATGTGAAGGCCGATCAATATGAAGAAAACAAGCACTTTTTCTTGTCGCAGTATTTCCGCGATCACTATGAAGACGGCCTGAAAAAACTTCCTATCGTTACTTCCAATGTCAATATTACCAACCTGGAAGTCTGGATCACCAACATTGGCGCTGCAACCACCGACAACAGAAATGTGGTGGCTTTTCAGGATATAGGTGAAGGTCAAAAGATATATAACCCTCTTATTTTCCCCACAGGAACCAACCCTTCCAATTATGCCAATAACCTATTAA
>CAZNRQ010000334.1:3756-4399 GCA_964574845.1 uncultured Bacteroidales bacterium | reverse complement strand
ATATGATCGTTTTAATGTTATCACCGGTCTGGTCGGCAATCTGCTGAAGAGTCATGTCTTCCATTTCGTTCAGCACAAACACTTCGCGTTGTTTTTCGGGCAATTCGTCCAAAGCATCGAACATAGCTTCCATAAAGAACTTTCGTTCGGATTCCATGTCAGGGTCAGCAGTGTCGGCAAACAAAGCTTCGGGAAATATCATCTCCCCGTCTTCATCCTCCACCATCATCTCTTCGAGGGAGAGGGTAGTTTGTTTGCGGTTCTTATCTGTGATCCTGTTGCGGCTCACACGAAACAGCCAGGCACTCAACTGTGCGATAGGTTCTGTGTCGATCACAGCGCTCAACTGATACCACACATCCTGCAGGATATCTTTGGCGTCTTCGTCGTTCTTTACGCGGCTGCGTATAAAACTGAACAAACGCTTCCCATAATCCTGCACGGCTTGTCTGATACTTTGCTGTCGCTGTGCCATCGGTATTGCAATTAATTCGTCCATATAATATGGTAGACGAATGAACTTAGAAATTACTTTAAAATTAGTAAACTTTTTTCAGACATCCATCAGAAACCTTTTAATATAACAATTTGCCTATCCCCTTCCGTTCTATCCAATTTTCAATCCATATCCCGATTTTTCCTG
>CAZNRQ010000334.1:0-3746 GCA_964574845.1 uncultured Bacteroidales bacterium | reverse complement strand
ATTTTTACCCTCCCAAATCAAAAAAACTACAAATTCGCTGCAAAATTTAACTTAACCCTGAACTCATGAAACAAAAGATCACTTTCAAACAAAAATTTGGCTATGCTTTCGACAAAACCATGTCGAAAGGCACTCCGGCACTCATCATGTGGCTGGCTGTATTATCGGTCTTACTGGTTACCATCATGGCTACTGTAGGAGTACTTATAGGTATTGCACCCGATGGTGAAGAAAAACTTACTTTTATTGAAACAGCCTGGCGCAGCCTGATGCGCACCCTCGATGCCGGGACCATGGGTGGTGACGCTGGTTGGGGATTCAGAATACTGATGCTGGTAGTTACCATTGGAGGTATTTTCATAGTGTCAACCCTCATTGGTGTTTTGTCCAGTGGAATAGAAGCAAAACTCGAAGAAATGCGCAAAGGCCGCAGTTTTGTGATAGAAAAAGGACATACACTTATCTTAGGTTGGTCACCCAAGATATTCACTATTATCTCTGAACTAACCATAGCTAATGAAAACCAACGGAAACCCAGGGTGGTAGTTTTAGCAGACAAAGATAAGGTAGAAATGGAAGACGAGATTCGCGATAAGATAGCCAACCTTCGCAACACCAAAGTGATTTGCAGAAGCGGAATGCCTAACGATATAGGCGATCTGGAAATTGCCAATCCCCATCAATCGAAAAGTATTATTGTTTTGGCTCCTGAAGAAGGCGATGCCGATTCGCAAACCATTAAGACCATTCTGGCAGTTACCAATAACCCTAACCGCCGCAAAGAGCCTTATCACATTGTGGCCGAAATTAAGGATGAAAAGAACATCGACATTGCACAGATCATAGGCAAAGACGAAGTAGAATTGCTGCTAACCGACGACCTGGTATCACGCATCATGGTGCAAACCTGCCGCCAGTCCGGTTTGAGTGTGGTATATAACGAGATCATGGGATTCGAGGGCTCAGAGATGTATTTTAATAATGAATCCAAACTGGTAGGAAAAACTTATCAGGAAGCTCTTATTTGGTATGAAGACAGCGCTATAGTGGGCATGAAAACGGTGGAAGGCGATGTATTGGTGAATCCTCCCATGGACAAAGTATTCAGGGAAGGCGATGAGGTAATGGCCATTACCGAAGACGACGACACCCTGGTCATATCCAAACAAGCAGGGTCAGTAGATGCTGACAAAATAAAAGAAGCTGCTGAACGTATAATTGATACAGAAAGAACACTCATTCTCGGCTGGAATCACCGTGGCAGAGCCATTATGCGCGAATTGAACAATTATGTGAAACCCGGCTCAGAAATAAAGATTGTTGCTGACACCGATGAAGCCGAACATGAAGTAAATGAGATCAAGATTGGTTTTCACAATCTCAACTCAGAGTTTATTAAAGCTGATACCACTGACCGTGATGTCATCAAATCAATGAAACCTGAAAGCTTCGACCATATTATTGTGTTGAGCTACATCGACCATATGGAAATTCAGCAGGCTGACTCCAAAACGCTTATTACTTTGCTTCAACTCAGGCATATTGCCGAGCAGGAAGACACCGATATGAGCATAGTAAGCGAAATGATGGATCTGCGCAACCGCGAGCTGGCCGAAGTAACCAAAGCTGATGACTTTATCGTTAGCGATAAAATGATCAGTATGCTGATTGCCCAGATATCCGAAAACAAATCGCTGATGCGGGTTTATAATGATCTCTTCCAGGAAGAAGGTTCGGAGATTTATTTGAAGCCAGCCTCCGATTTTGTTCAGATAGGCGTACCGGTCAACTTCTATACAGTAACTGAATCCGCATCACGTCAGGGACATTCGGCATTTGGCTACCGCATAGTGGCTGAAGCTTTCAACCCTGCTGAAGTATATGGAGTCAAGATCAACCCCAATAAATCGGAAATGATCACCTTTGCCGAAGGCGACAAGATCATTGTGATGGCGGAAGATTAAGAGAAATAAATAACATTTTATAAAACAATAGATGCAATCAACTTATGATTGCATTTTTTTTGCCGTTTAATCTGACTTCTTATTTGGTATTACTTACCTACCTTATTAATGGCTCCCGTATTGGGGAAATATCCATAACGGTTAATAACTGCAGGCATGGAACAGATCACACCATACTGCGGGATCAGGAAACGTGCACTCAGACTTTCGGCATTTTCGTAGAATACACTTACATCTGCATAATCAGGAATGCGATAATACAAGCCATGGTTTTTGGCCTTCAGTTTATTTTTATTGGCTACAAAAATATTCAGCGTATCAGTGATGCCTGTTTTATTGATTTTCAGAAATACAGTTTCGCCATAACCATTGCCTTTGTCGAGCACACCTTTAAGCTTGGAGAATTTGAACAAAGCTACCGTGTCCGATGTTTTTGACTGCTCAGGCAGATAGATGAATGAATAGGTGATCTTCCTGGTAAAACTGATACCTGTGAATAATTTGCGGTATTCGTTTTCCAGTTTCTCCAGTTCGTTGTTCATGTGCTGGAAGGTTTCCTTATCATAATTCACTTCCTGAAAACCGCTGATCAGATTGAAGCGGTTTTCTTTAACTTTTATGATAAAATCAGCAGCATCTTTGGCTTTCTGGTCAGGTGTTTTGGCAACCATCGAACGTTTAAAAGTCACCTTTTCGATAGTGCCGGTATCACGTTTAACCTTTTCAATTATTGTATCCACCCTTTCAAATAGGTTCAGGTCGGTATAGTATTTAAAGATATCGGGATATACATTCTCTTCTTTTTCATTAGAGAATACCTGCTTCTCAGCTTTAACGGTATCCGATTCAGCAGAAGTATTCATTAAAAGGCCTGATTCGGTGAGTTGCATCTTAAAATCATGCAGCTTGTTGCACATAGAAGCAGGCAATTCAATATGATAATATTGTTCCGGATCGGGTTCCGATACGCTGGACATCTTAAACTCGCTGATCTCGTAACTGGTCGAACTGGTATTTATCACATTCGTCAATCCCAGGTATTTTTCTGCAAATTCCGCATAAGGTCCTTTGATCAATTCGGTTTCGTTAACCACCACATCTATGCGTATATAATTTCTGGGCAAAGCATAATAATAACCCGCATTGGTATTAGGTTCAACCGAATTGCTCACTTTAACTACATTGATCCTGGGAGAGCAGGCTGTTAAGAACATTCCGGCAAAGAGAAGAAGGAAAACTTTATGAAATAATTTCATTGGATAATAATTTCTTGTGCAAACTTACGAGTATTTTATGAAATACGAAAACCTGTTTATATAACGTTCAGTTATAAACAATAGTGTTCTCATCAATTAATTTCTTAATTTTGGCCAGAATTTATCATGCTATCGAAAAAGACCCAATACTCCTTTTATGCATTGGTATACCTTGCAAAAGAATACCAAAAGGGACCGGTATTGATTGGTGATATTGCCGATAGCGAAAAAATACCCAAGAAATTTCTGGAAGCCATTCTGCTCGAATTGAAAAGAAACGGCTACGTTAACAGCAAGAAAGGTAAAGGCGGTGGTTATTTTCTGATCAAGCCCCCTGATCAGGTGAATCTGGCTGAGATATTGAGGATTTTTGAAGGTGCCATTGCCCTCCTCCCCTGTGCGGCCTATAAATACTATGAACCATGTTCGCAATGCAAAGATGAGAATAGCTGTGGTATTCGTTCCATTGTTAAGGATCTTCGGGATGAGACTGTGAAGTTCCTCAAAAGCTATTCATTATCTGATG
>CAZNRQ010000333.1:0-4401 GCA_964574845.1 uncultured Bacteroidales bacterium | reverse complement strand
CATTCTTATATTGCGAGAAATTCTTACGTTTGGGATCCACCGCCACAGGAATATTCTTTCGGTTTGCCAGGTCAACGGTGCATTGTATGATATAAGGAGTCACCACTCCCTTGTCGTAATCTTCGAATATAATAACGGCGGGTTTTTCGGTTTCTATCAGATGCTCTATGTGATTCAAAAAATCAATGCTGTCCTTTTCGTTCAGGTTGGTCTCTATTTCTTCGTCCACCCGTAACATCTGTGAATTGTTGCCTAATATCCTGAATTTGGTGGTTGTAACACGGCTGCTGCTCTTCAAAATCCCCCTATCGGTGATGTTGTTTTCTTTCAGCAGTTCACAAAAGTCATTGCCGCGCGCATCCTCTCCTATTACGGAACAAATGATGGGAGTAGCACCTAATGATTGCAGATTTAATACCACATTGGCGGCTCCACCCAGGCGGTTTTCGCGTTTGCTGACCGATACCACAGGCACAGGAGCTTCGGGAGATATGCGGTCGACCTTGCCCCAGAGGTAAGAATCTATCATCACATCGCCAATGACCAGTACTTTTACTTTAGTAAAATCGTCGAATAGTTTTTTTATGTCTTGCTTTTGTAAATGTAGCATCAATTAGAGGTTTTAAGCTGTGCGTGATCGGTCTGCATGAAATTGGCAGTCTTATCGAACACGAATTTCACCGTAAAGGTAGTGTTTCCTTCCTGATTGATCTGCACATTGCTGCTTCCCAATTCCTCGTCGGCAGAAGAATACAGTATCAATTGCAGGTTGCCTTTGAACTTATTGGCAAAATTGATCTCAAGGGGTATCACCTTTTTATCTTTTCCCGAACCATTATAAGTGTCGATCTTGATGACCTTAATCCCCATATCATAGAGATCGGCGGCCGGATGGATCTTTATATAAATTAAAGATTTGTCGGCATCCTGAATGAAACCACTGGCCCGGCTACTGGTTTCCTCATTATCGCTCTCAGGTTTGGCTATCTCCGGTGACAAATTATTCTGATCATTATTATCATGGTTTTCGTAATAAGGATCGTTGTAATTGTAATTGGAATAATCGTTGGAACGGTAAGAGTTATGATCTAAAGCGCTAAAGAAAAGCCCCAGACCGAAAATGCCTAATAGCAGCGAGACTGCCGTCAAAATGATACCCGGAATCCATTGTCCGGGTTTCTTCAGTATCAGACCGAGAATAAACAATACCAAACCCACGCTGGCAACCGCCAACGTAATTAACAGTATAATGATTGCAGTAGAAAATCCCGTTGTCATGAGGCTATGATTTTAGTGTAAGTTACCCAGAGCAGACTTCAAACGCTTAACGGCTTCTATTATTTTGTCGTTGGAAGTGGCATACGAAAAACGCAGACAATCGTTGTCGCCGAAAGCGGTTCCCGAAACCAGCGCTACATAAACCTTATCGAGCAGATACATGCTCAACTGTTCCGCATTTTCAATAGTTACCGTTCCGTCTGTTTTGCCAAAATAATGTTTCACATCCATGAAGACATAAAAAGCACCTTCGGGCGAATTGGTGATGATGCCCGGAACTTCTTTCAAGAGGTCGAGCAGCAGATCGCGGCGCTGTTTGAAGGCAGCCAGCATACAGGCAAACTCAGGTGAATCTTTGGGATCCATCAGCAAAGCAGCCAGGGCAGCACGTTGTGCAATGCTGCAGGCACCCGAAGTGAACTGACCCTGCATTTTGTCGCAGGCTTTGGCTATCACTTTGGGAGCGGCTATGTAACCTATTCTCCAACCTGTCATGGCATATCCTTTGGAAACTCCGTTGATAACAATCACACGGTCTTTGATCTCTTCGAACTGGGCAATGCTTTCGTGTTTCGAAACAAAATTGATGTATTCGTAGATCTCGTCCGATATAATGAAGATGTTGGGATAGCGGGCAAATACATCAGCAAAAGCTTTGAGTTCATCTTTGGTATAAACGGTGCCACTGGGGTTGCAGGGGCTGCTGAAGATAAACACTTTCGATTTTTCGGTGATGGCGGCTTCCACTTGCTCAGGACTTACCTTAAAGTTGGTTCTGATGGAAGATGGCAAATATACGGCAGTGCCTTCGGCCAGCTTCACGATCTCTTTGTACGAAACCCAGTAAGGAGCAGGCACTATCACTTCGTCGCCGGGATTGACCAGGGCCAGCATTACGTTGGCAATAGAATGTTTGGCACCTGTGGAAACCACTATCTGATCGAAGGTGTAATCCAAATTATTGTCGCGTTTCAGTTTTTTGCAGATGGCTTCGCGCAGTTCGGGATAACCGGGTACGGGGGGATAATGAGTAAAGTTTTGATCAATGGCTTCTTTGGCTGCTGTCTTGATGAATTCAGGTGTATTGAAATCAGGTTCGCCAATGCTGAGGTTGATCACATCATGGCCCTGTGCTTTCAGCTCGCGGCTTTTTTGCGTCATGGCAAGGGTTTCGGATTCGGATAAACTATTGATGCGGTTTGATAAGTAGTTCATAAAGCTGTTGTTTAAGATTTTTGGTCAAAATTAATAATTATTTATGGAAGATTGGAAGAATGGATGAATGGAAAAGAGGAAAGATGGAGGAATGGAGAAATGGAACTATGGATGAATGGAATCCGCCGCGACAGATGGAATAGTTAAATTGTTTCCACCGCGGCGGATTGTTGAATTGCCTTCATAGCTAATGGCACATTGTTAATGATTTAGTCTTTCACACAACGAACCGACATACCGTCGCCTTTGAAATAATCGTAGGTGAAAATAAAACCATTGGAGCCGGGAAGCATTTTCAGATATCCCGAATCATCACTCTTTGGGGTGGAGGTCCAATAATAGGCTCTGTCATATAGGTTATCGAAACCTGAAAACAATGACCGGGTGCCCCCTGAACGTGAGTTGAAGCCACTGCTGCTGCTACTACCCCGGAGTGCATTTCCTGCTGAGGTGTTATCTCCCAAAAAAGTAATCAGTTCGTTCCATTCGCTATTGGATGCTACGTGCCAACCCTCGGGAGCCAGACCACGCGGATCGGATACTGCCCAAAAGTTGTAGAGTTTTCCATACTCCGAGCCGTTTTTGGAATCATTTTTATAATAGCACCAGGCCGGTTTCTTGCTGTAATGAGCCTTATCCCAGTCTTTCTGGTTTTTTATTTCTTCTATTGCATCGCCGTTTCGGAAAGTAGCAACATCGAGGTTTTGCGACATCCATTGCTGATTGCCTATTTTTACGGCTTTGTAATCGATTGTTGCAGTAGTGGAGTTTTGGGCAAAAGTGTTTACGGCCAGTGCCATTGCCAGCATACAGAAAATGATCTTGGTTGTTTTCATGAGTTATAGGTTTAATGATATTAGAAGGTTTTGCTACTATTTTTTTTCAAAAATATACATTTATGCAAAAACAGAAAACTTTGAAAAGATTTTTTATAACCGGTAGGTCACTCTTAATACAGAAACCCATTAAAAAACAGCCCTAGAATTTTGACTTCATGCCGGTCAAAATATTAATTTCTCCCCACAACCACAATGAACACAACTCCATGATCATAAAAAAATCCCTCTCAAATGAATGACTGCCCTTTTATAAAGAGGGATTGCCCCTTAATAAAGAGGGACTGCCCCTTAATAAAGAGGGACTGCCCCTTAATAAAGAGGCAATGAGGGGAGTGTTCAATGAACTGTGTCAGTCTCATTTATTCGATCTTCAAAGTAAATACAAATTTGGTTTACAATAGAATTCCAATTTAAAATTTTATTTTTCCTTCTTTTATTGAATTGAACAGTAGCGAGATATACAAGTTTAAGCATTGCCATATCTGAAGTGAAAGCCCCTTTTGATTTGGTTACTTTCCTTATCATACGGTGATATCCTTCAATTGTATTTGTTGTGTAAACTAGTTTCCTGATGGGTTCTGGATATTTAAAATATTGACTTAGCCGATTCCAATTTGTTCGCCAGCTTTTTATAACAATTGGGTATTGTTTACCCCATTTTTCTTCAAGAATGTCCAGATTATGTTCGGCAAGTTCTAAGGAACTGGCTTTATAAACCTGTTTCAGATCCTTCATGAATTCCTTGTATTGCTTCCAGGGAATATACTTCATAGTGTTTCTGATTTGGTGAATTATACAAAGTTGCACTTCCGTCTTTGGAAATATATTTTCGATAGCATCTGCAAATCCCCGAAGATTATCAATACAGGCTATTAAAATGTCTTCAACACCTCTTTGGCTTATATCTGTTAAAACCTGGAGCCAAAAAGAAGCACTCTCATTTTGTCCCAAATATAAACCCAATACTTCTTTTTCACCCTTCATATTTGCTCCTAAAACTGAATAAACGGCTTTAGTTATAACCCTTCCATCTTCACGAATTTTAAAGTGTATGGCATCCATCCATACC
>CAZNRQ010000332.1:0-4406 GCA_964574845.1 uncultured Bacteroidales bacterium | reverse complement strand
CCTTGGCAAACTCAAACACTCCGTCGTAACCGCCTACTATCAGTCGTTTCAGATAAAGTTCGTTGGCTATACGCAGATAGAGAGGTATGTTGAGGGCATTGTGATGGGTCTTGAAAGGACGGGCGGCGGCACCACCATACAGAGGCTGCAAAACCGGAGTTTCCACTTCCAGATATTCCTTCGCATTCAGGAACTGACGCATAGAATTCATGATGGCGGCACGTTTCACGAAAGTTTCCTTTACATGAGGATTCACTATCATATCCAGATAGCGTTGGCGATATCTTTGCTCGGGGTCGGTGAAAGCATCAAAAACCACATCGTCTTTTTCCTTAACAATGGGCAGGGGATGCAATGATTTGCTCAGTACTTTGAACTCACGCACGTGAATGGTGATCTCGCCCATCTGGGTAATAAAAACAAAACCGCTTACGCCAATGATGTCGCCTATATCGAGCAATCTTTTGAAAACGGTATTGTATAGGGTCTTATCTTCGCCTGTGCAGATGTCGTCGCGTTTAAAATACAACTGTATTCTGCCATCCTTGTCCTGCAGTTCCACAAAGGAAGCAGCGCCCATGATGCGGCGGCTCATGATACGCCCGGCTATGGTTACATCCTGATACAACTGCATGTTTTCAGGGAAGTTCTTTAGTATTTCGGTGGTCTTTACATTTACAGGAAACAGTTCGGCAGGGTAAGGGTTGATGCCGAGTTTATACAATTCGTCCAACGACTGTCGGCGAATCAGTTCCTGTTCGCTAAATTCTTGATTCATATTATGAAATTTTGTGCAAAAGTAAGCAGAATTCGTTAACCTAAAAGGTGGAAAATGAAAAATCCCGCCCTTTTCGGGGGCGGGATCCTCAAATATGATAAGTAATCTCGGGCTTTATTTGATCACAGAAAGTTTCTGAACGGCAACAGGATTGTTGTCTTCGAAAATTTTCACTACATAGGTTCCTGTAGCCAGACTACCTGCTTCCACATTGTGCGAAACATAACCGCCATTGGCTGAAGAAATATCATGGTTATAAACTTCCTGACCTAACAGATCGAAGATACGGATGTCGTAAGAAATTCCGCTTTTGGTTCCGAAATAGATGTTGGCCTGACCTGTGGTAGGATTGGGCATGATTAGCAGATTGATGTCCTGACTGTTGGTGGTTTCTTCTACACTTGATGCGGGGCAGGTCTTAGGAACGCCGCCTTGTCCCTGAATGTAATTATACAGATAAGCAGCATCGGCAATAGGCCAAATGTCACCATTCACAATGCTGTGGTCAGGTGCGATCAGGATAACGGTAGGAAAAGCTGTAATCCCATAAGTGGTATTTACTGCGTCGCCACCACCATCTGTGCCGCTGGCTGCAGGATAATGAGCTCCGAAATCGGTTCCGAAAGCAATGGTTTGTGCTGTGTTGTCACCTTCGTCCATTCCAATGAAATAAACATTGCTGGTATTGCAACCAAAATATTCATAAGCACCGTTTACTTTGGGGGCTGTTGCCTGACAAGGTCCGCAGGCGTAATAGAAAAAGTCTATCACCACATACTTGTTTTCAGCAAGTTTATTGAAGAGGGTAAATGTTGGTCCTTCTACTGTAGTAACAGTAAAATCGACAGCGGTGGTCAAAGGAGTTTGTGCTTTGAGTGCCACAGTTAATGAGAAAACAAAAAGTAAAAGTAGAAATTTTTTCATGGGTTAAGATTTTGGTGAATAATTAAAATTACTGTTAGCAAATATAGGTACTTTTGCTTTCGGTGTTGCAATTTTATTTGATTTTACACAAAAAAAACGATTTCTGATCATGGTGGATGTGGTTTATAAAGATTTGGGGTTGATAGATTTCAAGCAAGCCTGGGAATTTCAGGAGGATATTTTTACTCAGATTATTGCTCAGAAAACCGGGAAATCCATTACGGAGAAAAATATTCCGAATCAGCTGTTGTTTTGCGAACATCCTCATGTATATACTTTAGGCAAAAGCGGTTCGGATAAGAACCTGCTCATCGACATGATACAGTTGCAGGCAAAGGACGCCACATTCTACCGCATCAACCGCGGAGGCGATATAACGTATCACGGGCCGGGACAGATCGTTTGTTATCCTATTTTCGATCTGGAGTTGTTCGGCATGGGCATCAAAAAATATGTGGATTCGCTGGAGGAGATGATTATACGCACCTTGTCTGAATTTAATATCTCATGCACAAGGCTCGAAGGGGCCACCGGAGTGTGGTTGGATACCGATAAACCTACTGCCAGAAAGATAGCCGCCATTGGGGTGCGTACGAGCCGCTATGTCAGCATGCACGGTTTTGCCCTGAATGTAAATACCGATCTCTCTTATTTCGGCCACATCAATCCTTGTGGTTTTGTCGATAAATCCGTTACCTCTCTGGCCAAAGAAACCGGCGTAGCTGTCGATATCACACTGGTGAAAGAACTGCTGAAAAAACACTTCATCCAGGTCTTTTCTATCCGCTTTCTATAAGCACAGCCTTACTTTCCTTCACTTTCTGCGAAAAACATCTTACTGTATTTCTGTCTTTTTTGTAAACTATGGAAACTTTTTTCAAAAAAAACGTTTCCATAGTTTTTAAATTGATTACTTTTGCAGCATGGAAGAAAAAATAAATAAAATTCTGCAGCAGGTTTCGGAATTGTATTTTAAGTATGGTATCAAAAGTGTGACTATGGACGATGTGGCCCGCGAGTTGGGTATGTCGAAAAAGACGCTGTACGAATACTTTTCTGATAAGAACGATCTGGTAGGTCAGTTTCTGGATTTCCATATTCAAAAGATTCGCGTGGTTTTTGAAGTGGAGAAAGTAGACAAGGATGATAAAGGAAATGCCATTGACCATCTGCTTTTTATTAGTAAGATCATGATGAATTTTCTAAAGGACCTCAATCCCTCGGTTCATTATGATCTTCAGAAGTATTACCCCGAGATCTTTAAATCATTGTTCGAATATAAAAGGAACAATATGTTGGATAGCGTGAAACAAAATGTCCTTCGAGGAATGAAGGAAGGGTTATACCGAAAAGATCTTAATCCAGAAATTATTGCCCACATTTATGTCAGCAGGGTAGAAGCTTCTATGGATGCTGACTTTTTAAGGAATAAAGATATTACCCATTCCGAATTGTTCACCGAGATGATTACCTATCACATCCGGGGAATTTCAAGTAAAAAAGGGATAGAGTATTTTGAAAAACAGATTTGCCTAAATAATTATTTAACTAAATGAAAACGAAAATTTTAAACTACGGATTAGTATTATTTGCTTTTCTGTTTCTGGGTGCCAATACCAGGGCAAACGCTCAGGACGTGAAGAGCTTTACACTGAAAGAGGCGATGGATTATGCCGTGGCCAACAGCTATAAGACCAAGGCAGCCGCTTTGGATTTCAACAGTACGGTGGCCCAACGAAAAGGGTTTATTTCACTGGGATTGCCCCAGGTGAATGCCTCGGCCAGCTACCAATATTATGTGAACATACCTACCCAATTGATGCCCGACTTCTTAAGCCCCATCATTCAGGGTACTTTGATGCAATACGGAGTAATCCCTCCGGGACCCATACAAACCAGCGATTCAAAATTCCCGGTACAGTTCGGATCGAAAAACAATCTTACGGCCGGAGCTACGGTGAGTCAGTTGCTGTTCGACGGAACCTTTGTGATAGGCCTGAAAGCTGCCAAGATTCTGGTGGAAATGAGTCAGAAAACCAAAGAAAAATCAGTTTACGAAACCAGAGCCACCGTGGCCCAGGCTTATATTCTGGTGCTGGTTGCCCGTGAAAACCTGCGTATACTTGATTCGACCTACATCAACATGAACCAGATACTGGAGCAGAACAAGGTGATACAGAAGAACGGCTTTATGGACGAAACCGATATCGAGCAGTTGTCGCTGAATGTTTCCAACCTGAAAAGCAAACTGGAATATACCCAGCGCAACATTGCCCTGGTGACCGACCTGCTGAAGTTCCAGATGGGCATCAATATTGACGAGAACATTGAACTGAAAGATAACCTCAACGCCATGATAGATATGGCAGTGGCCTCTAATCTTACCGACAAACAGTTTGATGTGACCACACATTTCGATTACAAATTGCTGAAGGTGGCCGAGCAACTGCAGCTTCAAACCCTGAAGGTGGATCAGTCCAAATACTACCCATCACTCAATATGTTTTTCAATACCCAATCTTCTGCCCAAAGAGAGAAATTCGATTTCTTCAACAACGGCAAATGGTATAATACATCACTGATAGGCGTCAACCTCACCGTTCCTATATGGAGTTCCGGGGTAAGGCATTATAAGATTCAGCAGGACAAGTTTGCCCTCCAGAAACAGCAACTGCTGACCCAACAAGCTACAGAAGGACTGAAG
>CAZNRQ010000331.1:0-4406 GCA_964574845.1 uncultured Bacteroidales bacterium | reverse complement strand
TCAGTCATTATGTTATTCTTTTTGGATAATTAAATTAAAACGAATTAGGAGAAACGATTATGAATATTAATTACTCGATTAAATTGTCAATAAAAAAAAATAGCAATCTTCTCTTTGTTTTCATTATGGTTGCAATTTCTTTAAAAATTACTGGGCAAAATGTTGGGATTACGGATGCCGGAAGTATTACTCCGAATTATCTTTTACAATTGCATAAAAATTCTTCAGGAGCTACTTCTTTAATACAATTTACAAATCTAAGTACAGGAAATACTGCCACTGATGGTTTTACATTTGATGTGGACGGCAGTTTTAATTTATCCCTTAATAATAGGGAAAATACATTTATGGCTATGCGTACTAATAATACTGAAAGAATGAGAATTCTATCAACAGGCGAATTATTAGTAAATAGTAGCTCACATATTTTGCCCGCAATGCCGGGTGATGCCCTTAGTTCATTTATTCAAACAAACACAAATAGTTGGTCTATCAATGGGGTAAACACAACACTAAGCGGTGGTGGTATTTTTGGTTGCAATACGAATGCTTCTAACGGATATAATGGGATTGAAGGTGTTACTTACGGTATAGGGGCAGGTGTTTTAGGTTTACATATCCCTGGTACAACTGCTGGAATAGGTGTTTATGGAACATCAAATAGTTCCACAACCGGAGCATATGGTGTTTATGGAAAAACATTTGCCAGTGGAAATGGTGCAATATTTGGAATTAATGCATGTGCAAATACTAATAATGGCTCATCTCAAGGATTATATGGTTATTCATCTGCAATTGTATCAACATATACCTGTGTAGGAGTTGCAGGAGATGTAGGAGTAAATAATGCATTGAATTATAATGCACTTTATGGCAGAGGGCGATTAGTATGTACTGGAACAAAAAGTGCTGAAGTTGCTACAAGTAAAGGACCTACATTGTTATACTGCTTGGAAAGTCCCGAAGTTTGGTTTGAAGATTTTGGAACTGGGCAACTTAAAGATGGTTATGCGAATATAGTGTTAGATAATTTATTTTTAGAAACAGTAACCATAAATGATAAATACCAAATGCTTGTTTTTATTCAACTTGAAGGGGAATGTGCTAATGGCGTATACGTAAATAAAAAGAATAATTCATTCGAAGTTATCGAACAAAATCAAAGAGTTTCAAAAGCAAAATTTTCTTATAGAATTGTTGCAAAACGAAAAGGAAATGAAGATACAAGACTTGAAATATCTAAACCAACTTCTGTTGAGTATAAAAGTAATATGACTCTTGATGAAAAGAAAAATAATACTGACCAAGAAAAAACCCTTAATATAAAAAGTATTAAATGAAAAAACTGCTTTACATATTAGTAGTTTTATTAAGTTATACAACGCCAATTGTTGCTCAAGGACTTTTTAATAAAGGGGCTTTGATTGTTATTCAATCGGGGGCTCTGGTTAAAGTGGATGGTGATGCAAATGGGAATTTTACAAACAGTACAGCAGTGACTGATGGCTTGATTGATATTAATGGAATTATGGATATTGAAGGAAACTGGACAAATAATTCTTCTTTTGGAAACCATGTCTTTACTAATATCGGAACTAATGGTACAGTGTTGTTTTCAGGAACAACTCAACAGTGGGTAGGAGGGACCACCTTTACCGATTTTGAGAATGTTACTTTGAACAATGCTATAGGTGCGCAAATGATGGTGGATGTTAATAGGGTAAACGGCACCCTTAACCTGATAAATGGTCCTTTACGTCTTAATAATTTTACGCTGATTCAAAACAACACCTCGGCGGCCTCAGTTATTCATGGTGCAGGATATTTAGTAAGTGAATCAGAAGTAAGCAAGTTACAGTGGAATATAGGTGCTAATACCGGAAACTATTCATTTCCATTTGGCGTTAGTGCAGCCTACATACCTTTTATAGCAAGCATTTCTGCAGCTTCAGGTACCAATATGACTGTATCTACCTGGCATACCGGCGTAAATAATATTACCTATCCAACAGGAGTGACGAACATGAACGATATTACCGGGGACATATCTGTGCCTAAAGTGGCAGACAGGTTTTGGGTCCCCGTATATTCAGGCTATACGGCAAATTTTCGATTTACTTACGATAACATAAGCCCAACTAATGATATTGGAATATTGAGTGAATCAAGCTTATTGGCTCAATATTGGGATGGTATTGGTTGGGTCACGCCTCTTTTAGGGGTTAATGATTATGCGAATGATAATGTGAATTCGGTTCCCGGGCAATCGCATCCATGGGTATTGGCGGATATGAATGGTCCCTTGCCCGTCAAACTATTGTCTTTTGATGCTAAATGTAATAAGAATGATGTTGTTATTAGCTGGTCAACTGCCACTGAGAGCAATAATGATTATTTTACTTTGGAAAGAAGTATTGATGCCGAAAATTGGCAAAGTATCACAGTAATCGATGGAGCCGGCAATAGCAATGAGGTCTTACATTATGAGTTTACCGATAAGGGTTCATACAATGGTCTATCTTACTATAGACTAAAACAGACCGATTTCGATGGTAAATTCGAGGTGTTCAGTCCTGTATCTGTTGTATGCAACACAGATGAACAATCTGATATCAACATTTACCCGAATCCTTTTAAACAGGAGGTCATTATTAGTTATTCAAATCTGATGGAAGGCAAAGGCAGTGTGAAAGTATACGATATGCTGGGTAATATTGTGGTCGATAAAATGATCGAACTTAGTCAGGGATCACAAAACTATGTTCTTGACCTGAGTTCTCTGGCTGGCGGATTGTACGATGTTGGTTTTGCTTCAGGTAATATTGAATACCATAAAAGGCTCGTGAAAAACTAATCTGATAGTAAGATTATTCTGGGTTGGGCCTTCCTACCGGTTTGCCTGTTTTCCACATTTTTTCTATATCATCCAGTTCCTTTTGGTGAGCTTTGCTTATTTCCTTATCCTCAAGTCGGGCAAGATCCGGTTGACCTGCATTGATCCATGCTGTTAGCCAAACACCAGCTACTGCTCTGACAGCAGTTTTCATTCGTCTTTCCACCATTTTTTTTGATAAAAGTTCGAATTCATCAGCATATTCTTTAGAAAATAGCTTCTTAACCAATCCTAACCTTTCTTCGTAAACATATTTTTTATCTTCCGGGAAGGCAGCACTCAGCACAGAGTCGATCATGAATATAGTATCGACAGCCTCATGGCTTTGTCTTATCAATTTCCAGAAAAAGGTGTTAGGCTTGTCAATATATTCTGCACGACCCAGCATAAAATTATAACTATCGGCTTCCAGTTCGGGAATGCGGGTTTCCCAAAAAGCGTGTATTCCTTTCTGTTCAATTGTTCTGCCATCGTAATATTGGGTGGTGTGCAGCGGAGTGCAGGCATCCGCGATGTAATGTCCAATATTTGCCGATATGTAAAGGATGTCATCAAGGTTTTCTTCTTTGAATGCTTGGGTTAGGGAATAGGTTAATTTATTCACCCACCAGGGATTCGTGCCATACTTTTGCAACGTATCTTCCGTGAATTTGCTGACTGCATCTTTCCATATAAAAGGTATGGTGTCGAAAGGGTGACTTCCATAATACTCAAGATCAATATAGTGTTTTTTGTCTTCACCTTCTATCACCCTGGAGCGTTTGTCGGGATCGATTGCATGCTCAGTGAGGTATTCAATGTGTTTTTTATAAAAGGCAAACATTTCAGGCGGCAGCATAAAGACCGCCATTCTGTTTATTTTGCGATGCGCAAAAAATCCAAAGGAATATGATTTGCTGGCAGCATTGATTACAAGCGATGCTGTCAGAATGATTATCCATATGGTTTTCTTATGATTCACTTAAAGCGATGATTTTGTCACCTGACAATACAGGTATTATGTTGGTTTTATCAAAAGTGTGGCAATATTCAATAACGTCGTCGAGACCGAGATTGCGGAGGCGATGGCGATGAGCCGCTTTTTCCAAATATTTCATCAGGTCAGGTTTGGCAGTATTCCATAGGTCGACGGAGGCTACAGCAGAATCGCAAATCGTTGAAAACCATGAGTCTCCTAAAAGTTGTTCGCATAAAGCACCCGCGAATAGGGTATCCTCCAGATTGAATCTGTTTTTCCAGCCTGAGCAGAATATCAGAAGGTCGTGAGGGTCATTTTGCAGAAACGTCTTTATGGCTGAGAAATTCAGGTAGGAACCGATTATCAGGCAGTGAGCCCTGGTTGCTTTGTTGATGGCTTTGGTTCCGTTGGTGGTGCAATAGGCGATTGTGGCATCTTTTACCTGATCGTTCATAAAATTGAAAGGGGAGTTGCCAAAATCCGCAAAATCGAGCACAACACCATCTTTTTCGCCGGCCACTATCATGCCTTTTTCTTTACACTTTCGGGCTTCTT
>CAZNRQ010000330.1:0-4410 GCA_964574845.1 uncultured Bacteroidales bacterium | reverse complement strand
GATAAAGCCCACTAGATAAATCTTTCAAATCAATTCTTGTCTTTATGTCGGTGTCATTTATTGTTTTTAAGATTTGTCCTTCAATATTCAAAATTTCAATTAATGAATTTTTCTGGGTTTCTATTACCAAGTAATCTGTCGTTGGATTTGGATAAATATTAAAAGCAACTGATTCGAATACTGGAATACTGGTAATTATTGAACCTATAGAATAATCTTTCAGGAGACAAGCGCTCGAATTTGGACAATTCACTCTAATCCATCCGTAAAGCGTATCAGTAGTGTTTCGATATTTTATTCCAATATACTCATCATTTGTACTAATCCAATCTGCTGCCATAATACTACTTCCAGCCGTATAATAATAATAGTATAAATACAATGTTGTACTATCCCAAGTCGCAACTAAAGAGTTAATTGTGTCGCCATAAAAAAGTGGCTTTGCAACCTTTGCCTTCATCCAATAAGCAAGATAGTTATTATAGGCTGAATCGACTTGTCCAAATTTGATATACGAATTGGGATTTAAGGAGGTAATAGCTATATACTGATTAGAAAATCCCGGTGAAACACTACACACTGCTTTTAATTCAAAATCGTTCTGCAAATCCTGGTTTACATCAAAATAATAACTCTCAGTCGAATAATGATTGATGCAAGAATAATTTATCAAAGTGTCAGGAATCATGTCGATATAAGTTGAAAACGTATCTCCAGCTTTATAAATTTGTGATTCAGATTTAAAGTAAATTAGTAATGAGAATACAATTAGCACTAATTTGATTCTTGATGGTATCATAATTTTATAGTTTATTTCAGATTGAATTTAACTACTTTTCTCCTTACGCATAACGTTTCGGCTGTGGCTTTTAGGTGGCAAAACACAATCTTATCAAGTTAACAGAATCTGTCTGCCACAAAAACAACGGTTTGCTATGTGTTCATACTTCTACTTGGTTTTTTAATTATTCAACTCAAATGAATTATACACTCTGTTATTGCTTCACAATTTTTTTAGTAATAACCTTGTCTTTTGTTTGTAATTGAAGGTAATAAATTCCATTCTCGTATTGTTGAATATTTACTTCCTTTGAAAATTTCTCACCAGTATTTTCATCAATCGAATGATAGATTTTTTCACCAAAAAGATTATAAATATTTAGTTCAATGTTCTGACTTCGAAAAAATTCAATACTGATAATAATGAATGTTGTGGATGGATTTGGAAATACAGATAAATTAACATCGTTAAGCTTTTCAGAAATTCCCAAATCAATACATTCATGAACTGAACAGGGTGATTCTATTTCATATTTCCACAAATCACTCCTATAATTCAAAATACCGGGATAATACTGATATCCTCCGAAAAGGTACATAGAATTTGTATTATGGTCGTACCAAGAAACAGCGCCCATTCTATCGCTAGGTTTGTTACATGGCGCTGCAACACCTTTTGTGCCAAAATTAGGCACCAAATAATACGTAGAATCAGCCCATATTTTTGACCATTCATTTGATGCTACGTTGTACATCCAAATATCATTTAACATCATTGATGTAGTATTACCATTTGAATATTTCAAAGCTCCACCACCAAATAACCAAAAGTTGCCATTATTGTCTTTCCAACACGAACGACTTTCTGTTCTACTATACGGATTAAATGAAGTATCCTCCTGACAAACATTCCCCTCCACTCCCGGATCATGATAGCCATTATTAGGACCCTTAATCCAAACCCAATTATTGGTAGAAACATTATATTTCCACAAATCGTTTAATTTATTAGTATTATTATGACATTGACCACCAAATAGCCAGAAGTTTCCATTATTATCTTTCCAATGCGAATAACACCATCTTGCCCCTGGCTCATTTAATGAATCTTCAACACCTCTAATGCCATATACTCCTTGTGCATTTGGAGTAGTTGAGCCCTTCATCCATGTCCATTCGCCTTTTTCTATTTCATATCTCCAGAGATCACCTCTTGCATCTGCATTTGCATCACCTCCAAAAAGCCAAAGATTATTATTATTATCCGTCCATGAACAAACCAACTCGTCTCTGTCACCTGGAGTATTATATTGGGAGGGGACTCCTCTTATACCATAAACAGCAGGAGTATAATGTTTCGAACCTTTAATCCATGTCCAAATATTTGTTGAAATATCGTATTTCCACAATTCATTTCCTGAAGCATTGTATGCTCCACCTCCATACATCCAAAGATTACCAGTAGTATCAGTCCATGTGGCAGTTCCATAACCTTTTCCGCAAGGGAGATTCGTTATGGATGGAACACCCTGAATTCCATAACTACCGGTGTCATTTAATACTCCTGAACCTTTCATCCATGTCCACTCATTAGTGGAAGGGGTATATTTCCATAGATCATTTCGATAACCATAAACACTCTGTCCTTCAAAAAACCAAAAATTGCCATTTTTATCCGTCCATTCGCTTCCTTCATAAAAACCTGCCGGATGATTTAAAGAATCTGGAATTCCTTGTATTCCATAATGAGGATTTGAATTCATCGTAGTATCACCATTAACCCAAGTCCAAAGCCCAACTTGAGAAAAAGTTTGACTAGAGCAAAAAATAAAGATAAGTATTGTTATTATTTTATACATGGTTTTAATATTATTCATCAGTTTAAACATGACGCATAACTTGTTTATCGTCGTAATTATTTGTCTTCGCTTTCTTATCACAAATATACAATTTCTCATAAACTATTGCATCCTTTTAATAAAAAAAAACAGGAACCCAGCCCGCCTGTGTTCCTGTTTCGTTTTTACCTCTCTATTTTACTAAAGTACCATTTTAGTAATAGGCCCTATCCAATCGGTTTTTTTCTTAGGATAAACTGCCTTATAGAAAAAAGCATATCGGGTATCTTTTTCAAGATTCTCAATATCGACCTTAGCCGTAGTAGAAGTAATAGGCTCGCTGCGCTCTTTATAATTAATAATGTCTTTGGTATAAACCACCAGGTAACTGGCTGCACCGGCCGGCATGGTAATACGCATTGTTCCGGATGTGGTGCCATTGTTTACAGTAAAGGTAAGTTTGTGCGAACCACCGCGCTTGGTATAAGACATGCCGGTTGATTTGGCAATGGCTTCGCGTTGATCTTCGGGCAGGGAAGGATTGTTGCTCTTTTTGGATGCAATACTTTTTAGGTTGTCAAGCTCATAATCCAGGACATCGCGGGCTACCTGAACTTTAGCATCTTTATCTTCCGAAATTGGTTTGTTCATCTCTTCTACCAGATCAACTGTAGCTGTTTTGGTGGCAGCTATTTGAGCGATAGAAGCAGCATCAGTAAAATTACCACTTTCCGTCATTTGGGTTTGGTATTTATTACTGTCAACAATTACGGTTGCATTATTTTTTTTGCCTAATGCAAGAGCAAAAGTAATTTTCATCATAATAAATGAATTTTTAATTGGATTTCTACCTCACAAAAGTAGCTCTATTATTTGAAAACTCTTTCGGTATTATACGTATTTTTTATCAGTGTTTCACTAAATGTTAATTCCATTTCATGTAATCGTCTTTTAATGTTATTAGGTATATTTATTAATTCATATAGGCCTAGTTTTGTGATGCTCTAATTTTTTTAATTGTATTGACTAAAATCTTAGTATTACTTACTGATTTTTATTATTGACTTTTTAACATCTACTTATTTTTTTATCTACTACGATTACTTTTTCAACTATACGAATATTGCCTTAAAATACTAATTGATTGTTTTTGTGCGAATAAAGATTGCATTTACATACAGTAAACCCATGTCGATCGGAAGTGATATTGCATTGGTTTAAAGCAATATTGGTTCTGTTTTATGTTAAATTCATCCACCTCTAATCAATATCACTTAAAGCTAAAGCAATATTGACCTATTTTAATGCAATTTCGATTCGATTTAAAGCAATCTTCATTTCGCCAAAGTGACATTGATTCGTCGCAAAGCAATCTTCATTTAAAGCAAAGCAATCTTCATTTGATTGAAAGCGATATCATTTCGTTCGAAAGCAATCTTAATTCGCCTAAAAGCAATATCGCTTCAACTGAAGTGACATTCATTCGTTCGATAGCAATAAAACATAGATGCAAAGCGATATTGATCTGTTGCCATGTGATTTTGATTCGAATTAAATGAAGCTTCCAGAGCCGAAAATCAATACGACTTAAGAGAAAAGAGAGTTTGGAGTGACGATGAGTAACTTCAGGCAATCGATAAAAAAATAATGAAAAGGCACTTAGGCTATAAGAATACGAGATTAGTCATTACAATTTTTTTTAGTTTTTATCAGCATTTACGCAACATTTTTTGCTTCCCTGTTCCGCTAAGTTCTTAACTTCGCCATGGTTTCTGTTAAAAGTAATTTACGC
>CAZNRQ010000329.1:0-4441 GCA_964574845.1 uncultured Bacteroidales bacterium | reverse complement strand
AAATATCACTGACCATTTCCTGGGTAGTTTCCTGAGGAACATTAACTGTGACGCTGATAGAATGGTCTACCCATTTCTGAATAGCACCCTGCATTTTTACTTTAGCCAGCCAATCGATATCGTTGGCGGTAGCTTTGTGGTAAGGAGATTTTGCAATGATAGGCTGCAGTTCGGCTTCCGAAAGTTTCGACAGTTTATCCACATCATATTTGTTGATGCGCAGCCACTCGAAGAATTTGGGGTGAAATACAGGATATTCTTCCCAGGTATCTCCTGATTCGTCAGTAAAGGATATATTGGCTTGCTGATCGTTGGGGTTAACTTTTCTTCTTCTGCGGTAGCTTACCTTAAAGGCCGGTTCAATACCCGAAGTGGTTTGGGTACAGATACTCACACTTCCGGTAGGAGCAATGGTAAGCAGGGCTATGTTCCTTCTGCCGTATTTTTCCATTTCGGAATATACATAAGGAGCGGCTTCTTTGATTCTCTGAACAAAAGGATTGTTTATTTCTTTCTTTGTATCGTAAACCGGGAAAGCTCCACGTTCTTTAGCCAGATTGATAGACGAATGATACGCATCAATAGCCAGTTGTTTGTGAACTTCTACGGAGAAGCTGATGGCTTCGTCGGATCCGTAGCGGCATCCCAAAGCAGCCAGCATATCGCCTTCGGCGGTTATACCAATTCCGGTTCTTCTACCCTGTAAGGTTTTGTGTTTTATTTTTTCCCAAAGTAATTTCTCGGTGCGTTTGGTCTCTTCGTCTTCCGGATCGGAGTTGATTTTATTGATGATGTTATCTATCTTTTCGGTTTCAAGATCGATGATATCATCCATGATGCGCTGTGCATAGTGCACATGCTCGGAGAAAAGTTCCGAATTGAAACTGGCTTCCGGAGTGAAGGGATTCTCTACATAACTGTAAAGATTGATGGCCAGCAGACGACAACTATCGTAAGGACACAAAGGAATTTCACCGCAAGGATTGGTAGAAACGGTAGTGAATCCCAGGTCGGCATAACAATCAGGAACTGATTCGCGGAGTATAGTATCCCAGAAAAGAATGCCGGGTTCAGCCGATCTCCATGCATTGTGAATAATCTTATCCCAAAGCGGACGGGCTTCAATTTCTTTGGTTACCAAAGGATTTTTCGATTTGATGGGGTATTGCTGTTTGTAGGTTGAATTCTCCTTCAGCGCTATCATAAACTCATCGTCTATCTTAACGGATACATTGGCTCCGGTAACTTTTCCTTCTTCCAGTTTTGCATCAATGAAGTTTTCCACATCGGGGTGTTTCATCGAAATGCTGAGCATCAAAGCTCCTCTGCGGCCATCCTGAGCTACTTCGCGGGTAGAATTGGAATATCTTTCCATGAAAGGAACAATACCGGTAGAAGTAAGTGCACTGTTCTTTACAGGACTTCCCGAAGGACGAATGTGAGAAAGATCGTGACCTACCCCGCCTCTTCTTTTCATCAACTGCACCTGTTCCTGATCCACTTTCATGATACCGCCATAGGAATCGGAAGGACCATTGCTGCCAATAACAAAACAGTTGGAAAGAGAGGATATCTGGAAATCATTTCCAATACCTGCCATGGGACTTCCCTGGGGTACGATGTATTTGAAATCCTTCAGAAGCTGGAAGAGTTTTTCTTCCGACATAGGATTGGGATATTTCCTTTCGATGCGCGCAATTTCGCGGGCAATACGGCGGTGCATATCATCGGGTGTACATTCGAACAAGGCCCCATCGCTGTTTTTTAATGCATATTTATTGATCCAAACATTAGCCGCTAACGCATCGCCTTTAAAATAGGCGACACTTTTTTCAAAAGCTTCTTCGTAAGCATAAATTTTTTGTTCTGTCTTGATTTTGGGTTCTGCTACTATCATATTCTCTTTCTCTGATTCAAATTCTTCATCTGGTAATTCGGGCCTCACCCTATTTTCTAATACTTTGTCGTAGGAAGAATTTTTGGTTTCTTCGTCAATTTGTTTTGGAATAAATGTTGAAAGGTGTTCTTCCATATTCTTTTGGTATTAAAAAAACTTAAAAAACTGTTAACTCGGCTTTTGCCTTTTTTAAATAAGGCGAAATTTGGGATGGCTAAATTATATAAAGAGGGCCCTTTTTGCAACCCTATTTTATTAACAAAAGTGCATATTTATTAACGATTGTCAATCCATGCCTATTTGAGGCAAATAGATATCATGGGTAAACCAGACTATTGAGGATCAGTAGATTTTGTCCAGATGATTTTTTTACCAAAACCTAAATTGTTGTCAGTCAGTTTGAAGAAATCGGGCTGAATTATCCAGAACGGAGTGTCTTTTATGAACGGAGCAACGTAAGGAAATTTATTCAGGTAAGTTTTCTTGTATTTTTTTAATTCTTCGCCGGTGATCTCTTTTATTTCGCCTGTGAACTGAACACCCCGAATCTTCCCCACGATTTTTGTTTCCAAAGCTATGGCTCCGGCTACTTTATACTGTTTGGCGGCTTCCGCAATATGACGGGTGTTTTTTTCGGAAGTGAAGATAAAGACATTGTTTTCAGTGTCGTAAGCATAGAAACAGGTGGAGCAATAGGGGATATTGTCAGCGGAAGTGGCCAAAGTGAAAATATGATGACGTTGGATCATTTTGGGTATTCTCGGATCCATGGTGTTTGCTTCCGAACTCATCAGGAAAAGGTTTGAAGTTCGCAGAGTTTAAAATAAACGCCCTGAAGTTCCATAAGTTCATTATGGGTGCCTCGTTCTACAATGTGTCCCTGCTGCAAAACAATGATCTCGTCGGCAAACTGAACGGTGGACAAACGGTGGGCTATGATGACCGAAGTGCGGTTTTGCATGAGTTTCATCAAGGCATCCTGCACCAGTCGTTCCGATTCGGTATCGAGGGAAGAGGTGGCTTCGTCGAGTATCATCACGGGAGGATTCATCAGTACGGCGCGGGCAATGCTCAGTCGTTGTTTCTGTCCGCCGGAAAGTTTCATACCGCGGTCGCCGATGTTGGTCTGATAGCCGGCTTCCATCTGAACGATAAACTCGTGGGCATTGGCAATCTTAGCAGCACGTATGACATCTTCTTCCGTTACTCCGGGCATGCCGAAAGCAATGTTGTTGAACACCGATTCGTTGAACAATATGGTTTCCTGAGTAACAATTCCCATCAGACGGCGGAGGTCGGAGATCTTATAATCCTTCACATTGATACCATCGACCAGCAGTTCGCCTTCGGTGCAATCATAAAAACGGGGCAGCAGATCGACCATGGTGGATTTACCGGCCCCCGAAGGTCCTACCAATGCAATGGTCTTGCCTTTTTTGATCTCAATATTGATATCGTGCAACACCTCTTCTTTTTCATAAGTGAAGCTGACACCTTTATATATTATGGAGTCGGTGAATGTCTGTATGGATTTGGCATCAGGTATTTCGGTGATCACTTCGTCGGCATTGAGAACCTGCTCGATACGCTCTACCGATGCTGCTCCTTTTTGGATGTTGGAATAAGCATCGGTGAAAGATTTTACCGGATTGATCAACTGTGAGAACATGACCAGATAAGTGATGAAGACCGAGGCCGTAAGACCCGATGAATTGGATGTAAGAATAAGGGTGCCGCCATATAGCAGTACTATACCCACTACCACTATGGCCATAAATTCGCTGAGAGGAGAAGCCAGATCGCGTTTACGGAAGAGGCGCGTCATCAGTTTGGTATAGTTGTTATTGATGACATGGAAACGGGCATTGACCGTATCGATGGCATTGAAGGCTTTGATGATCCTCAATCCGCCTATGGTTTCTTCTATGTTGGAAAGCAATTCACCCATTTTGGCCTGACCCTTGTCGGAGGTACGTTTCAAACTGCTTCCTATCTTGGATATGATGAAACCGCTGATCGGGAACAATATCAATACAAACAGGGTGAGTTGCGGACTTATCAGGAACATGGAAACCAGAAAGCAGATAATGGCTATGGGTTCGCGGAACAGCATTTCGAGTGAGGTCATGATGGTCCATTGCACTTCCTGCACATCCTGGGTCATGCGCGAAATGATGTCGCCTTTGCGCTGTTCAGAATAGTAGGCCAGAGGCAGTATCATGATCTGCAGGTAGAGTTCGTTGCGAATGTCTTTTACTACACCGTTGCGGATGGGCGCCAGAAAGAACATCCCCAAATAGCGGAAGAGATTCTTCAGGAAAAATAAAACGACAACCGCTATGCAGATATAAGTGAGGGCTACTATGCTGCCCGATTGTTCGATGACGTGGCTCACCAGATAATAGAAATTGAGTTTGATGGATTCCACATTCATGGCGAGGGGAGGGGCCACCAATACTTTTTCGGTCTGTGAGAAAAGTATGTTCAACACGGGGATGAAAAACATGAAGGATACTACGGAGAAAACAACCGATAGTATGTTGA
>CAZNRQ010000328.1:0-4475 GCA_964574845.1 uncultured Bacteroidales bacterium | reverse complement strand
AAATATAGGAGGATTTGTTATAGCTATCCAAGCAAATAATTATCGTGGCAGAGGTTTTGTGAAAAAAGAAGACGCACACAAAATTAACGGCAAAATTCTGGCACCTGTTGTACGTGTAGTTGGAGAAGATATTGAAACAGGAATATTTCCAATAAAGGAAGCCATCGCAATAGCTGAAGACATGGGTTTGGACTTGGTTGAAATATCACCAACGGCCAATCCACCGGTTTGTAAAGTGGTTGACTATAAAAAATTTCTTTACGAGCAAAAGCGGAAACAGAAAGAAATGAAAGCCAAAGCGGCTAAAGTTGTGGTAAAAGAGATCAGATTAGGACCCAACACAGATGATCACGACTTCAATTTCAAACTGAAACATGCTATAAAATTTTTGCAGGACGGATGTAAAGTTAAAGTGGATGTATTCTTCAGAGGAAGATCGATAGTTTATAAAGAACAGGGTGAAATTATTCTTTTAAAATTTGCACAGGAACTGATAGACTATGGTAAACCCGAACAACTTCCAAAATTAGAAGGAAAGCGAATGATAATGATAATGACTCCCAAAAAATAAAATTTTAAATAACAATCACATAAATCAAATTGTAAAATGCCAAAAATGAAATCAGTTTCCGGAGCTAAAAAAAGATTAGACTTTACCGGAACCGGAAAAATCAAAAGGAAACATGCTTACAAAAGTCACATTCTTACCAAAAAATCCATCAAACGGAAAAGGAATTTAACCTATTCTGACACCGTTGCCAAAGTGGACGAAAAAAGAGTGAAACAAATGTTAGCTTGTTAAAGTAACTTAATTATTAACTTGTTTGCAGCATCAAAGATTCCATTAAAGGGGAACGCTGAAACAAAAAACAAAAAACTATGCCACGTTCAGTAAATTCAGTAGCATCAAAGCACAAAAAGAAAAAAATTCTCAGCCGGGTTAAAGGACAATTCGGAAGAAGGAAAAATGTATGGACCGTAGCGAAAAACGCTTACGAAAAAGGTTTGCAATATGCTTACCGCGATCGTCGTAATAAGAAACGCGATTTCAGAGGTTTGTGGATCAACCGTATCAATGCAGGTGTGCGCCAATATGGAATGAGTTATTCCGTATTTATTGGAAAACTTCATGCAAAAGGTATCGAACTTAACCGTAAAACCTTAGCTGATCTCGCTATGAATCAGCCCGAGGCTTTCAAGGCAGTTGTGGATGCTGTAAAATAAATAATTCTTAGAAAAAAATAAAAAGGGGTCGACAATATCGACCCCTTTTTATTTTGTATTAATCAGAAATGTAAATACACCTGTTAAAATAATTTTCGGATTCCTCAAAGATTTATCATAAATTGCTGATATTTGCAAATACAATGGAATGCGATGCTAATTCATTTTAAAATAAAGAGTATTTTCTTACTCATACTTTCTCTTACTTTTATTAGTATCTCTTGTAAAAAAGACAGTAAGAATATCATCCGTGTTGAAGGTAAAGTACATGACCCTAATACCAATGAGTATGTAGCCGGTGCAAACGTGGTTCTTGCTGCCAGCAAGCTAACTTCAGGTGGAATTTTCAGTTCGGGATATGAAGATATTGCTACTATGACTACTGATGCTTCAGGTTCATTCTCGTGTGAATTTAAAGAAGAAAAATTTTCAGGCTATAGGATAACTATTTCAAAAGATCATTATTTTGGGTATTCCGAAGACCTGACCACATCTGATCTGGTTGCAGGGAATACATTTTCGCCTACTTATTCCATATACCCTGAATGTTTTATCAATATGCAAGTTCGTAATTTGATTCCTGAAGATACCAATGACCATATTTCTTATAGTTTTTCCAGTGGTTGGATAAGTTGTTATGAATGCTGCGATAATACTTTGTTCCATGGATATGGTCTTTATTATTCTGACACCATAATTTGCAGGACTTATGGGAATCAAAACGTAACCGTAACTTATAATGTTACCAAAGGTGGCAATACATTGCTTCACACCCTGAATCATTATTGTAATGCCTTTGATACAACTAAATTTATCATTTCTTATTAGATTTTAAAATGAAGATTAAAGAAATTGTGATGATAGGGTCGGGAAATCTTGCCACCAACCTTGCGTTGGCACTATACGAATCTCACAAAACTATAGTTTGTGTTTATAGCAGAACTCTGGAAAATGCAAAAACCCTTGCAGAGCGATGTGATTGTAGATATACGAATCGATTAGAAGAAATACCAAAAACAGCAGATCTTTACATAATAGCAGTCAATGATTCATCCATAAAGGAAATATCAGAAGGGCTTTCGAATTTAAACGGAATTATTGTCCACACATCAGGCACAATACCCATAACCGTTTTTTCTGATCAAATTAATAACCATGGTGTTTTTTATCCGTTGATGACATTCTCAAAATATAAGAAGGTAAACTTTACTGATATTCCCATATGCCTGGAAGCTAACTCGGTAAGAGCTATAATCGCTTTACATAAACTTGCTAATACCATATCGAATAATGCACTGGAAATTTCTTCCGAGAGAAGAAAAATGCTCCACCTGGCTGCCGTATTTGCATGCAACTTTACCAACCTTAATTATTCCATTTCAGACGACATTCTTCAAAAGAATCAATTATCATTTCACCTACTAAAACCCCTGATCATTGAAATGACCCGCAACACATTTTTGCGGAAACCTGCCGAAAATCAAACAGGGCCAGCCTTTAGAGAAGACATAGAAACTTTACAAACTCAGAATGAATTATTGAAAAGCTTTCCTGAATACCTTGAAATGTACAATCTATTGAGCAAGTTAATCATATCAACTAAGCATAAAAATGACTAATTATAAAGAAATTCTCATCAATATAAATACACTTATTTTTGATTATGACGGTGTGCTTACTGACGGGACCGTTCTTACTACTGAAAATGGTGACCAATTAAGAACCGGCTACGTTAGAGACGGATATGCCCTACATCTCGCAATAAAAAAAGGGTACAATGTTGCTATAATAAGCGGTGGGACATCAACATCAATTCTAAAGCGATGTGAGACATTGAACCTTAAAGACGTTTACATTGGAATTGGGAATAAAATTGAAACTTTTAAGAATTACATTGCTCAAAAAAATGTTTCCTCGGATCAGGTATTATACATGGGAGATGATATTCCCGATTATAAAGTTATGCAAATGGTTGGGTTGCCATCGTGTCCTGCTGATGCGGCTGAAGAAATAAAATCAGTTTCAAAATTCATCTCATCCTACAAAGGTGGTCATGGTTGTGTGCGTGATATTATTGAACAACTGATGAAAGTACAGGGAAAGTGGATGAATGATGATGCTTTTGAGTGGTAAAAGCACCTCATTTTTTGAAATTATCCGAAAATAATCCTAAAATTTAGAGTTTACAAATCTAGTCATCAGGCATAAAATACCTGATTTCATGGGCTTTTCTTAGAATAAACTTCTGTATAGTTTTGATTGTGAAAACTATTGTGCAAAAATTGGAAACTTTTCAGAAATTATCAACAACGCTGAAAAATAACTTGCTTTTTTAACACTAATAATCATACATTTGAGACATTAAATTTAAACAATTAGTATCATGGGAAAAGTGTACACAAAAATTATTCAAAAACTGCTACTATCAACAGTTATTTTCCTGGTTTTTCAATTTCATTCTAATGCTCAGACCCCTACGACTCAGGACTGTCTAGGCGCCATACCGGTATGTCAATCAACTTATTGGCAATTAAATTCATATTCAGGTATTGGAAATTATACTGCAGAAATTAATCCAAGCGGAGGAACATGTTTGTTAAACGGTGAATCAAATAGTGTATGGTATACTTTTACAGTATTATCAAGCGGACAACTTAGTTTTATCATACAGCCAAACAATAATTCTGATGATTACGACTGGGCATTATTTAATCTCACTAATGCTAATTGTTCAGATATTTATAGCAATATTGGCTTGCAGGTTTGCTGCAACTGGTCTGGAAGTGATGGGGCAACAGGTATGTATAGTGCACCAAATGCTTCATGCAATGCCGGGCAGTATGAAGGGGCATTAAGTCCAACTGTAGGTGTTACCGCGGGACAAACATATGCTCTTAATGTAAGCAATTATACTGGTTCCCAAAATGGTTATAACCTTAATTTTACCCAATCGACTGCTTCAATATTTGACAACACGCCTCCTGTATTCCAATCAGTTAATACTGCCGCCATTTATTGCGGAGCGAATCAGTTATCTTTTAATTTTTCCGAAAATGTTTTATGCAGCACTATCAATACATGCGATTTTAGGCTAATCGGTCCAGGGGGTCCATATACAATATCTGCCATTACAGGTGCAGCTTGTTCAGCGGGCGGTACTATGGAAAATACCTTTACTATAACCTTTTCTCCACCTATTACCCAATCAGGAACCTACAATATTGCTCTGGTAACTACTTGCGGATCTGTAA
>CAZNRQ010000327.1:0-4476 GCA_964574845.1 uncultured Bacteroidales bacterium | reverse complement strand
GCTTTAATCACGCCCAATAAGGGAGCGGAGACAATAAATTCCAATGGTAATGCCTGAAATTCTGCTGCTGCAAAGACTTCATTTGTTGTGGCCATGATTTTTGGGTGTTAGGTTATTATTTTTCAAGATTAGTTGTGATTGTTGCCTGGCTTAACGAGGTTAATAGTTTATCAAGACCGGCAGGTAGTGGCTGCCGGGTAATATTGACTTCAATGGAAATAGTGCTTGAAGATTTATTCGATATAAGAGTATCAGGATCTCCACTTGTCACAGTGCCTTTAAAACTTACAGGATCCGAGACAAGATACCAAGGCCTATTTGATTCATCATATTTGACATCTTGATTGCCGGCCCTTTTCATATTTTCAACTTCAGAAGCTTGTAATTGGACATGTTTTTCGATGTCCTCTACCTGAAAGCTCATTTTTACATTGGCATTATCAATGGAAAGTGGTGTAACCGGAATTAGTGCAAGAGCGGGAATACTTACCTCAACTGATTTTCCATTTTCATCTTTGAAGCGAAAATGTTGAATATACATTTGCTTTGCGTCCTGTGCTTGTTCTTTTGAATGTCCAGCGTCATCAACTCCAATATGAGGATAACCGATTTGCAAAACAAGATTTAGGAAACTTCTCGCCGAATGTACCTGAGCTTTGAATAATGCGTCGAGTGGTGCTAACAATGCTTGAGATAAAGAAATTTTCTCGAGCGAGGCCGGAGCAATATTCGTAAGTGTATTTTCCTTATCAGCCATTTTTCCTACTGTTATATTTAGCCTGAAATAGTACGTTCTATTAACAATATAGAACTATTGATTTATATCAGGACAAAACCACATTTATCTATTTTTAACGCAAATATGAATAAATTATTTTATACCGTATGTTAAGTTAATGTGAATTATATATAAATTAATTGCTAATTTATTGTTAAATATATTATTATCTACAAAGTAGAAAAAAGTTGCTCAGAAAAAATAAATATTTCAGGCCTACCTCTGGGGTAACCCTTACCCCCTGAATTGATATCAATTTTGTGCAATACTTTTTAAATCTTTAATCATGGAAAATATGGTCTTCACCCAGCTATCAATACAAGAAATTCGATTGCTACTACGAGATGAGATACAGCAGGCACTAAAAGAATATTCCGAGAAAATCCGAAAAGAACCTGATAATGATCTACTGGATATTAAGCAGGTTGCTATAAAGCTTAAAATGGCGGTTCCGAGTATTTATGGACTTGTTCATCGCAGGCAGATTCCACATATTAAGCGAGGGAAGAAACTCATTTTTGAAAAGACTCAGATAGAGCAATGGCTTCAGAATGGTCGGCAAATGACTCTTGGCGATTCATCGAAAAAATCTGACGAATATTTGTTTCATAAAAATCACCTTGATCCATAATGCGTCATCGCCAAAAGTAAATTAATATAAATAGAGCAATTCCAACGAAACTACCTGGAAAGTCAAATGTCACAGAGTATTTCAATTATAAAACGTCACACATGAAATTATAAATGGAAAATCAATTTTCACAAAAACGGTTTGCAAAATTGAGCCCCATAGAAACTAACAATCCATTTTAATAGAAATAAAAACCGCTAAATGAGTATAAAATATAAATTGAAAATAATCCAGCTATGAAAACAACAGGAGTTAGAGTAGAAGTACCGATTGAATTATACCAAACGCTTGTAGAGATTCAACAAACAAGATGGCAAGAAAGTGGAAAGAAACCGTCCTTGTCAGCGATTATCATTGATCTATGCACTTCTGGACTCGACTCGGCATCAAATAATACAATGTTAGGCAACAACGAGATAAAAAACAATCCTAACGTTTCGTTGATTTCAAACAGGGCTTATATACCGGGAGAAAAGCGAAATAAGCAGATGGAGCAATACTATTGCCAGATGGACGCAACACTGAACCAGCGGGCACTTTCGCTACGCGCATTGGAAAATGAACTGATGGAGGCTCGTGATGATTTTTTTCAAAAACAAAATGAATTTATCATAGGAAAAGAAATGTCTGTCACAAAAAATCAAGCGGGGCCGGAGCAAATCATCGAATTGAAAATGTCCAAAATCGAGTTAGCCCATAAACAACAGACTATTGAAACCTTGAAGAAAGAAATTGCCAATAACCAATCAATCATTCTCAAGTCTTTAGGAAACCTTGAAACTTCAGTAAAAAAGCAAGAAAAGCAAGCCCCGACAATCTGGGATCATATTATTCCGTGGATTCCAGTGCTCGTGAATCTAATCGGCTGGTATATGGCAATGGGTAAAATTAACGGGAAAGCTGATCTAAGCGGATTAACCGGTCATATAAGCGAAGTTCTCAAAGGAATCGATCCGGAAAACCGGCAAAAAGTATCTCAAACGATAATGGACGCGGTTCAGAATATAATAAAAAACCAAACGACTCCCTTAAAAAGCGCCTCAAAGGTTGAATCAGGGGATGCTGAAAAGCGTGTCAAATAAGGGTTTCCAATACAGAAATAATTCTGAACAAAAATCAGTTCAATTTCTTGTACAGAAAAACATTTTCTATTTCACTGATTTTATTATTGTTGCAAATAAGTGTACACTTGCTTAATAAATGTACATATGGCATTTCGGAGTAAAATCTGTTATAAATCTGGAATTCTATTGCGCTCACTGTACAAAACTGTTGATTTCAGCGTTAATTCTTAATAAATGTTGTACACTTTCTTGAAATATAGAAACATTATGGGATTTCCCTACGCAAAAAGTGTACAGATAACCGCCAAGCAAGCAAAACAGTGGAACCATGCAAATTTTACAGCTGTTTCAAACCCTGTTGCGCTGCATTTTTTAATTGCCTAGATTTTTTTTTACTAATTATCATCGGCGTAAATAATATTTTGTATTCAATTTGGAATTTGACTCCCATTTTATAAAATGTTTGCCTGATTTATCTGAAATAATTTCTCAAATGATATCAATTTGGAAAATGAATTCCACATTAGCTAATTAAAAATTCGTTTGCAGATATTTTGTGGACTGTATGCAGCATAAAAATCCATCACTTACTCAAGTGGCTCATCGAATTTTTTCCTCTGCGCACAAAACTATATTGCAGAAGCCGGCCTTTTTTATAAAAAAGTAAAAAGCTGTGATTAAATTTTTATTTATTGCCTATCGGGGGATGCAAATTGTAATGAAGTTATTACTGAAATGTATTTCTTTGCACTTAGTCTTTCATCAAGCAATGATTTTTCTCTCAGAAAACAACACTATAAAAAAAACGAAGTCAATAATTTCATTGAAGCTCTCGTCCTGAAAACCAAAATAAACAATTCTGACTTTGAATCCAAAATTTAAAACGCAAGTATTACAATCTTGACGTTCATTTTATCACCTCAAGAAATTTTAAAAACTGTAGCAGCAAGTTTATGCGAAAAAAAATCATTGTCAGCGGGATTCCGTATTATTTCTGAATAACATTAAATAATATGAAGGACAGAAAGGGGTTTTATGGAATATTGCCAAGGCAAATTCTATTTAGTTCAATATTTTTGGCGCGTGTAATACCTGATCTCTTTCCTTGTCAATGCAACCACCTTCATAGCGGCACACGCCTACTCGTGGAGAATTCACAATGGGTAAAGTTAAGAAATCTTTATACCCTGGGCAATCCTGAGTATGGTGATCGGAACATTCTGCGCAGTATCTTCCCTCATCATCAAAAAGATCATGGATTGAAAAAATATTCACTGCTGGTTTTGTTTTACAACTATCGCAAAGAAAATTAATGGGCTCGTTCCGAGACAAAATAATAATATTTTTTTTCATCGCCAGGCAGATGCGGCCAATCACAGAGACAAAAAGTTTAGTAGGATTGATACTATCATACTGATAAAGCCAATTCATACCTTGGATCATGCATTGCCCTAATTCCCATTTCATCGCAAAAGATCCATGAATATCTTTAAAACAGCTCTCATGCCCACAGCAATCAAGCCAGATGTTCCTAAGAAAGTGATCTAACTGGCGAAGTGTACAATTATCTTTAACGAGTAAGTGCAGAAAATAATCGCCTGACTTAATCTTGATATAAAAAGCAGATGCGCGCATTGACGGTCTGGTTTGCACTTGTTCTTCAAGATGGCCAGAAAGGTGCTTGGTTAATTCCTTCTCGCCAATTAGTTCATTACAATAAATGCACTTTCCTAGTAAATTCATTTCTCTATTTGCAATTGGTATAACAGCAAAGTTATCATTATTTCTGGGGGGAACGAAAATCGTTATGCGAAAACAAATATCGTGATGCAATTCTCTTTTGCCTTGCAATTTTACTGTGAACCGTAATGCACAAAAACTATTGCTCTGATTTTTTTTCTAACTGCGCATTTTTTTTTCACTGTTGTTTCAAAGTTTACTATTTTTGAAGTGCAGGTGTTCATCCTAAATGAATAAAAAACGTCCTTTGCGTTACTCTATTG
>CAZNRQ010000326.1:0-4483 GCA_964574845.1 uncultured Bacteroidales bacterium | reverse complement strand
ACTTTGTCGGGCACCCGAGGAACTTTGTCGGGCACCCGAGGAACTTTGTCGGGCATCCGGGGAACTTCCTCGGGCATTCGGGGAAGTTCAACGGATTATCTTTGGGCTTCGATTATACACTTAATTACTTTTTAAATGCATGGACTTCTCTGATTCAAACATCAGCATGGTAAAAAATAATTTGGGCTTTATGCAAAATAATTTGTAGGGGTATCGATTTTTATTAATTTTGAGGGGAGAATAATATTTTTGAAACACTCGGATTTGGAAATCCGAGCGAGCGGACGATTTGTAAATAAATTAATATATTTAAAAAAAAATAAAGTATGACTGCAATCACTACTATATACCCAGAAATGGAAGCGATAGTATGATTTTGTCACTACTATAAACGAGTTATGGGCAAGTTTAAAAAACAAAACCGACACATCATGCGGACAAGAGCACCGACAAATTATTATGACACATCTTGACAAGATTTATAAATAAAGCAAAAAATAAAATGGAGTCCAGCAACCATGACAAAAACGGGGCGACACCGAAAAGCCTTATGAGTAGGAAAAAATTTAAAAAATAAACAAAATGAAAAAATTGATGACAATTTTCGGAACAATTCTATTTGCTTCATTCATTCTTACAAGTTGTGGGAGCAGCGACAAAAAAGACAAGTCAACTGTCTCTGACAATGATTCAGTTAATACTGCTGTACAAACTCCAAAAACAGAACCACCAAGAACAGTAGCTTACACCGAATTTAAAATTGCAAATCAAGATAAAGCTTTATTTAAAATGGTTGAGGGCGGAAGCACTGACGTTGTAATTAATAATAATGGTTCAATTGAGGTTACAGCCAAATTCGAATTAATCAAAACATTTAAAGGTAAAACTAAGACGAACCAGGCTTTTGTTTCTTTAGTTCCTTTGGATTCAGACGGAACACCTATTAAACTCTCGATTAATGAAATGAGAAGTGATGATAGTGATGGTAAACAATTTCTGGATTTTATAATGGGTGAACCCGGTAGTAAAGTAACAATGGTATTTACTGGAAGTATTTGTAAAGAAGGTTCTTTTGACTCTGATGTAACCAAAACAAAAGAAGCCGCACAAAAAATTGCTGGATTTAAAGTTTTAACTGATAAATAAAATTCTCAATAATAAAAACACAACTATCTTCAGTGATTGACACTGAAGATAGTTTATATATTATAAAATTATGGGCTATCTGATTTATCATCCTCCAAGGTGTAAATTAGTTATTGATGACTTGACAATATATCACGATAGTTTTGGTGGCAATGAAGATCCATACATTTGGAACGAAAAGTTTTTACATTCTTTCTGTCACATGACTCAAATTTCAAATTCAATAGGACAAATTAATTTTTGGGTTTCACGCGACACGAATGACAAATATCCAAAATTTACAAAATTTTTATGCGATTGTGTTTTCGTGGTTAACGAAATAATTGAGTGGACTGAAACAAATTCAATTGAAAAGAATGCCCAAATTATAGATAACGAACAGGCATTTGAACATCATTATAAATGGGTAAATCCACCTCATAATCAACATAATTTCAATAGTAAAAAGAAACGATATACACTTAAAGCTGACAGCTATAAAAGTTTTCAGCCACAAGATAGTAGTAAAAATCTTATTGATATACTTCAATTTCTTAATCAACAGTGTCGTATTTCGACAGAAACCTTAGTAAATGAAATCGGCATGACTAAAAATGGTAAACGAGCAATAAATTCAAAACCGTTCAAACTTTCAGAAGAATTGTCCAAGAAACTTTATGACCACTTATGGGACATTTCGGAAATAAAAATAAAAGGTGATATGATTGAAAATAAACATCCAATGATAGCGAATGAAAACTAAACCAGCCCATAACAGCGGCTTTAATTCATGCGGCTTGTGCTTTGTAGTCTGGAAAGTAGTGGACAGAAACAGTATCACTTTTAGACAAGGCAGGGAGGCCGCACGAAATTAAAGCCGCAAACGTTATCCGTCATTGTAACGAAGCCGACCAAACGCAATACAACTGACAAATAAATTATAAAATGAGTACAATAGAAAATATAAAATATTATTTTGACATACTTGCGAGTATTGCAGTTACGGCAGCTTCATTTTTTGCAATGTATAAAGTCAATGAATGGCGCAGAGAAAGTGTTTGGAAAAGAAAATCTAAAATTACAATAAAGACACGTGTCGCATTTTTTGAAATAAGTGATTGTATAAATAGTATTAGAAATCCATTTAATTATGTTGGAGAAGGTGAAACAAGAAAGAAATCCTCAAACGAAACAAGTAGCGAAACAGAACTTTTAAACAGAGCTTATGTTATAATTGAGCGTTTTGAAAAACAAAAGAAGCTATTTATGAATCTGAAAAAGTTAGAATATAAATTTATAGCTGAATTTAATTCAGAAAAAGCGAAACCATTTAAAGACATTAATAAACTAATGACAGAAATATTATATGCTTCACAAATGTTAGGAAGGAAATATTGGCAAGAACAAGGTAAAGTAGAAATGAATGAGCAAGAAAAACGAAAACATTTAAAAGAGATGCACGATTTTGAAAATAAAATTTGGTGGACTTCTGAAACAGATGAAGTTAATCTTAAATTAAAAGAAATTATTCAAACTATGGAAGACAATTGTAAAGAGTTTATAAGAAAAAAATAAGTTTAACAAACATAATAAATGAAAAAAACATTATCAACAATCAACTACAAAGCAGTAAAAAATGCAGGTACAGCCTTTTTTACTTTTGCTGTGCTGGTTTCAAGCAGTATAGGGTTTTCGCAAACGGCATATATAACTAACAGCGGTGATAATACTGTATCAGTTATTAAAGTCGCTACAAATACAGTAGCCGCTACAATTCCTGTTGGTGCAATACCAGAAGGGGTTTCGGTAAGTTCAGATGGAAATAAGGTATATATTGCAAATGAGAATGCAGGTACAGTAAGTGTGATAAACACTTCTACCAATACTGTTTCGGCAACCATATCAGTTGGTGGTAATCCACGTGGTATCTGTGTAAGTCCCGATTGTACTACACTATACGTTGTAACTGGTAATGGTATTACGTTTTCTGTAAGTGTGATTAATACGGCAACAAATACTGTTTCTACAACAATTCCAGTTGGTACTGCCCCACAAGGAATATGTGTAAGCCCTGATGGAAGTAAGGTTTATGTTGCAAATACTGTTGATAATTCAGTGAGTGTAATAGATGCTTCTACAAATTCAGTATTAACAACAATTGCAATTGGAACAGGTATGTCTCCTTATGGTTTGTGTGTAAGCCCTGACGGAAGTAGAGTATATGTTACAAATGAAAACAATTCAACAGTTAGGATAATCAATGCGGTTTCAAATGTTCTTTCTTATACAATTAATGTAGGTTCTTCACCTACTGCAATTGCTGTAAGTCCCGATGGAAGTAAAGTATATGTTGCTAATGGTGGCACTACAACAGTAAGTGTTATAAACACAGCAACAGTAACTGTTTCAACTACTATTAACGTTGGGTCAACACCTAAAGGGTTATCTGTAAGTCCAGATGGTAGTAAGGTATATGTTGCAAATGGTTCTTCTTCAGTAAGTGTAATAAACACTACCACAAATGCAATTTCTACAACTGTTTCAGTCGGTAGTCTTCCTTATGCTTTTGGAAATTTTATTTCAACTGCTAATGTTTCATCAGTAGGAATATTAGAAACAAAAGACAGCAATACTTTTTCTATTTATCCCAACCCTTTTACATTACAAACAACAGTAACATTCAATGAAGAACAAAGCAATACCAATATAAAAATAATAGACGGACTTGGTAAGGAAATTAAAGCAATCAACTTTACTGGCAGGCAGCTAATAATTGAAAAAAGTGAAATGAAAGCAGGTATTTACTTTGTTCTAATTACAGACGAAAAGAAAAACGTTATTAATAAAAAAGTAGTCATACAATGAAAAACGGGCGGACTGTGTCTCACCCCCCACCCCAAAGAAAAGCACCGCGAAGCGGTGCTTTTCTTTGGGGTGTTTTTAATAATAGAATTGACTTAACTGATAAGATTCAATTCTCAAGTGCAAAGATTCGCTCCCGAAATGATAAGGTTCACTCCCGAAGTCATAAGGTTCACTTCCGAAGTGATAAGGTTGACTTCCGAAAACATAGAATCCACTCCCTTTGTCATAGAACTCACTCCCGAAGTGATAGAAATGACTTCCGAAGTGATAGAACTCACTCCCTTTGTCATAGATATTACATCAACACAACACACAATCAGCACTTTAGCATTTTTCGGCTTTTCCCAACTCAATTCCCTAAAAACAGACCTGAAAAGAACAAAACAGAACCAAATAAAACTAACTTTGACCACCGTAACACGAAAAAACAACGAACGGATAATCGAGTGGATGGCTCCGCCAGTAGTTAGCTGACGGAGTGCACCCCTCACAC
>CAZNRQ010000325.1:0-4498 GCA_964574845.1 uncultured Bacteroidales bacterium | reverse complement strand
AGAGTGTCAGACTGGCAGTCTGAAGGTCACGGGTTCGACTCCCGTACGCTCCACACAAAAGCGGGACAAGGTTATCAATACTTTGTCCCGTTCTTGCTTATTATTCGGAAAATGAAATTCGCGGGAGTAATCCTAAGGGAAGAACATTAAGTATTTAGAAAGTGATAGATTATAAAAGAAAGACATTTGATGTCATCAAAACTTTTATATCATGTTGATTATCTTTAGCAAATCTTTACTAAAAGAGCTCGATTATTTCTGCTCCCCAAAAAGTTGGACAGGGGTAAAAAATTAGCCCTTTATTTTATAATTCTATCTTTGAACTTATCAATATTCCTTTTATTACTACCCAAAACTTAATGATTGTATCTATTAACTTTGTTAAATAAATAAGTATTTTCTGGCAAGAAAGAATACACAAAAGAATGCCGAATATACGGTTAAAGTTCTGAAAGATTATTTTTTATTGCAATCTTAATCAAATCAACATAGGATCTTAGATTGAGTTTGCCTATCATATTGGTCTTATGAGTTTCCACAGTACGGACACTAATGAACAATCTATCCGAAATTTCTTTATTTGAATATCCGTTTGCAAACAATTTCAAAACTTCAAGTTCACGTTTTGAAAGATCGCTAAGATCCTGTTTTTCGTTTCCTGTTGCCTTATCATTTGAATCATTCTTTATACCACTTATAATTGTATTGGCAACTTCAGTATTGAAGTAATTTTTACCTGCCATCAAAGAATTAATAGCTGTCATAAGTTCGTCGCGTGTGGCATTTTGCTTCATAAGGAAGCCATTGGCACCTGCCTGTGCCGCATTTTGAATATAATCTGCCGAGAGGAACATGGAAAGAATAAGTATTTTTGCAGATATATTTAATGTTTTCACGTTTCTCACAAATTCAAGACCACTCATATCGGGCATCATAATGTCCGTAATAATGATATCAGGTTTGTGTTTCGCAGCATTTTCCAATGCTTCCTTTCCTGAGACATAAGCCCCACAAATCGAAATATTCGGCTCATTCAATATCATTGTTTTTACTCCATCTAGAATAATTTGATGGTCATCAAGCAATAGTACTTTAATTATCTCCATAACTACACTATTTTGGAATTCGGACACAAATAATAGTTCCAGAACCTTTTTCGGATTCGATATTCAAATCGCCCTTCAAAAGTAACGCCCTTTGTTTCATATTTTTCAAGCCATTGCCCCTTATCAAAGCATTTTTTTCAAATGTAATTCCTTTTCCGTCATCCTCGATCAAAATTAGTAAATAATTTTCTTTTTCAATCAATGCCAGTTTTACGATTTTTGCTTCTGAATGTTTCGCGACATTTGTTAAACCTTCTTGAACAATTCGGTAAATGTAAAAGACCATTTTTTCTGAAATTTTATCAAACTGGCCCATTACTGTTATATCATAACTTATTCCTGAATTGTTCTTAAATTGCTTACAAAGTTCAGATAATGAAGGAACCAGACCCCATTGAGATAAAATAGCTGGGCTTACATTATTTGAAATCATACGAATTTCATCTATCATATTCCAAAAATCAGTTTTCACTTCGTTTACAGTTTGTCTGGTCTTGTCAAGATCCATTGAACCTGAGTTTTCAAGTTTCATTTTAATACCTGCTAAACGCTGTCCCAGTCCATCATGAAGTTCCATCGATATACGCTGACGTTCTATTTCCTGACCATCTATCAGAGCAGTCAAGACGTTTTGTCTTTCTTCTTCAAGCTTAAGTTCGTTTTCGATCTTATCAGTTATATTTCGTGAAACACATTGAAATCTATCCACAATACCTTCCTTATTCTTCAATGGTAAAACATTGGTCTCAAACCATATAAAACCGCCATCCTTTGTAATAATACGACAAGTATGTCCAATATTTGAAATCGACGCATAGTCACCTTTTTTAAGAAAATTACGAATTTTCTGATAATCAGATTTGAAAAATAGATTATTGGCAAACTTACCAATTAAGGATACCGGGTCATAGCCTAAATGTGTCTGCACCGAATTATTAATATAAAGAATACGTCCTGAAGTATCGAATAAGGATAGAATATCTACCATATTATTTGTCAACAAACGATATTTTTCTTCGCTTTCAAGTAATGATATCTCTACTAATTTTCTTTCATCAATATCTCTAGTTACACCGTGTATTCCCTGTAGTTCATTATTATCATTATAAAATGGAGTAATTACAAGCTCGCCCCATTTTGTCCCTCCATATTTACAAATGTATTCCAATTGCAATGATATAATATAATCATCAGGAAGTTGCTTTTGAGTTGAATATCGTTTTAATTCCTTAGAAAATATTTTTTTTCCGTAAACAGCAGATTCAGCTACAAAACGATCTTCAATAGTTTGATTTAAGTATTCCTCAACGCTAAATCCTGTGAACTTCGTAATTGATGGTGAAACAAAAATACTTCTTCCATATAAATCCATCAACCACACAACATCAGTCATTTTATCTGCAAGAAGTTTGTATAATTCCCTATTCTCTCTCAATGCATTCTCAACTTGCTTTCTTGAAGAAATATCTCTAATGATACTAATAAAACCATATGGTTGGTCATGAATATCAGAAATCAATGAAGAATTAATTTCAATTGAAAATGTATTACCATCAACATGCAATGCATTGTACTCTTGATTGGATAGTTTGGCACCAGAATGTTTCCCTGAAAAATCTTCAATCGCTCTCCGACGATCCGAGTCACATATCAGATCAAAAACTTTCTTTCCAGAGGACCTAATCTCATTTTCATCTTTATAACCAAATAATCTTAACATTTCCTGATTCAAAGCAATAATATTTCCATTCAGGTCCCACATGGATATACCATCAGGCGAAGTTTCCACCAAAGACCGGTATAGTTTTTCATTTTGCTCCAGTTTTTCTTCAGTAAATAATCGTTGGATAACAACAGAAGCCTGGTTTACCAGTGTTTCTATCAGCTTATTTAGTTCAAAAGTCAAGTTTTCTTTAACTAAAATACTTATTCCGCCAAATAGCCTATCTTCCCATGTAAATCCCATTGTAAAAACTGATTTCACCTGAAGTATATCAGACACCCTAGGCCAAATCTTAAAATTAAATGTTCGATCGAATAATAAATAGTTTTTACCTTCAGGCAGTTCAAACAATTCTCTTTTCTTCAAATTATTCAATTCCTCCGGAGTAATGTCTGACTTTAAAATTTCGGATGAAAACGGGTTCGTTTTGAAAAGTTTGTTTAATTCATTCACCTTATCATTGAATCCATACTGGTATTTCTTTTGCATAGATCCGTCAGATTGATTATATGTGGTAACAATCACATAAGTATTTGAAGCAATTTCATAAATTTTTTCACCAATATAACTATAAACATCATCGAGTTTATGTAGACTAACCAAATTACGGGTCACTTCGGAAATAATTATTTGCTCATTCAGATGTTCTTTTACTTTCTGCTCAGCACTAAGCCTTTCCTTTATCTCTATTCTAAGTTTTTGCATCAAGCTCAAAGTAGTCTTTTGGCTCTTTTCAAATCTTTCATTCGAAAGTTTTAATTTTGCTTCAGCTATCTTCCTTTCAGCAAGCTCTTTTATTAATGCTTCAGTTCTTTTTTGAACTTGCATTTCCAACCTCTGTTTCTCAGTCTTTTTCCTGTCTTCAGAGAGTTTTATCCTCATCATAGAGCGTATCTGAGCGGTCAATTCACTCTCATCCAATGGTTTTGCAAGAAATGCATCTGCCCCAGAATCCAAGGCATTAATTCTAATAGCCTTTTCGGTATGAGCTGCTGTCATAATTAAAACTGGAATATGTTTTAGATTTTTATTCGCTTTTAGAATTCTGCAAACTTCAAATCCATCCATCACCGGCATCATAACATCCAAAATAATGATATCTGGCATTTCATTTTTGCATATCTCAATTCCAGTCATTCCACTTGTGGCAGTTAACAGTTTGGCTTTGGGGAATGAAAGAAGAATTATTTCTTTAAGCAAAATAAGATTCTCAATAATATCATCAATGGCTAGAATTTTCATGGGTGGCTATATTAATTGTTTATTGCTTGCTGTCATAAAACAGAACAACAAAAGAATGTCAACAAATTTAATAAAAATTCTAAACATTGTTTTTATACGAGGAATTATTGTTATTTGAAAAGGATTCAGTCTGATTAATTAAATTCCAATTTCTGTCAAAAAGGACAATTTTTTAATCCATTTTTGAATTAAAAATCATTAGCATTTTTGAAAATAAATTATTTTTTTCTTGCATTTATTAATACATATTTGTACTTTTGTCGTCTTTTTTTATTATTTCGTCGGTTTTATTTATTCAATACCAATAGAAACTTTTTCGCCATTTCAACCGTAAACAAATGAAATAATAATTAGATAATGGTTCTTACCAACAAAACAGAACATTGAAGTTGCTCTGAAAACAACGTTTTTTAGTACAGAACAAATT
>CAZNRQ010000324.1:0-4521 GCA_964574845.1 uncultured Bacteroidales bacterium | reverse complement strand
ATTACCATAAAAACAACTATTGTTCAAACAAATTAATACTAAAATGGGTTGAAAATGCTAATTCAACACTATATTTTAATGAATGCTGTCGTCTTTAATGGAATAAAATGATGCAGATATCAAGGGTTCACGACAAAATACCCAAATAAAAAGGGCTGTCTTTAAGTAAAAGACAGCCCCTTCGGTATGATAAAGAACTTTTCTTATTCGGTAACCACCATTTTTCTTACGGTTTTATTATTTCCTGAATTCACAACAATATAATATAGTCCTGCGCGCAAATCAGCCGTGTTGTAATGGTAGTTCCATCCACCGTTAGTGCGCACAGAGGTGCTTATCACATCAATCAGGCTGCCCACCACATTATATATTTGCACCGAACCGGGTTGGTCGGCACCCAAAACCGAAATATTCACCAACTGATGGTTGGATGGATTGGGGAAGATACTAATATTGGCATGGTCCGAATATTCTTTGATGCCAGCATCATTAACCACAGCAATTTTTTTCTGATAAGGAATATGGTTATAAGCCGTGGCGGTTATCAAAATGCTATCGCCTGCAGCTAAGGTCGGCAAACTGAGGCGCACCGAATCGGAAGTTACCGCACCGCTTCCAAGTATCACATGGTTACGTGTGAGGCAGATCAGTGCGCCGGGCACGTTGCAATGAACATTTATGGTCGAATCGAATATCAGCTTTATCAGGTTGGGATGTGTCACCGTCATGGCCTGCGGATCGTCGGTGCGAACCATAAGCGAAGGATCGCCAAAAACGGTCCATGTATCGGTCATGTCATAATCCGAATAGGTATCGTTCATTTTGAAAACCCCATTGGTAGATAAGCCTCCGAAAGTACGTTTGATGTTGTTGGTATAGCTTTCCACCAATATGTTGACCATTTCGTCCTGACCCTCCATAGGAGGATTCCAGCTTTGATTGATGGTCGACATAAAAGTAGCCACAGCACCCGTCGGCTGTCCGCCGCTGGTTGCGCGTAGCCAGGCTTCGGCAAAGCAGGTGCCCGAGGTAAAGTTGCCGTTTACACAAGCCACCGACCAAATGAAAGGCCACATGGTAGTATTGGTGAGCGCTGTAACATTAGTATTGGAAAATCCGGTGGTTACAAACTGGTTGTCGGCACCGTGTCCGCAATAGGTAATGATTCCGGTTCCTTTGGCAATTTCAGTTGATAGCTCAGCTGCCGTTGCATCGCCCGCTGCATCGCTGCCTCCCTGGCTTCCATCGAAAAGCTCGGCACGGGTAAGATAGGTATATGATGTTAAGCTGTCGAGTATCTTACGCTGATGCTGATAATCGTATTCATTGTCATCGCCGGGTCCTTGGTCCGAGCCAATGCCCACACAATGATTAAACTTGCCGGGTGTTGTCAGCGGGTTTCTTTCGTAAGCAATGGTTCGGTTGACCTGGGTTGCAACCTGGGTAGTATTTTCGGCCGAAAAGCGTCCGACAAATATCTCCTGAAAATGATCCGAGCCTGAAATATATCCATAAGTGGGATCGGAGCCGCCACCGGCTGCCGTAAAAGTAGGACATTGGGCCGCATCGCCCACCAGCAGCAAAAAAGTAAGACCGTTGGTGTTGTAATAATTGGTAACATAGGCCTTGATGGCAGCTGCCGTTGAGCCAGCCGTCGAAGTGCTTACCATTTGTGTGGGTATGCCTTCATCATTTTTCCAATCAACCAAAGGTTGCATGGCAGCCATGTAAGCATCGTAGCAAACAATCAACATTTTGCCGTGCTCGTTGAGTGGAGTATATTTATGATTGGAAGTATAGTTCAAAAACTGGCTGCCGTAAACATTGCCAAACTCCTTATCGATGCTCGTCAGAGCCTGGGTTCTGAAAAGGGGATTCACAACAGTTCCTGTTGTAGAATGAAGGCTTACAGATAAATTGTTGTATACCCTTAAAACTTTGGTCACAGGATTGTACTGAAAAGGATAAGTCACCACCGTTTGCCCGCGAAAATCCCTGAGAATAAAAGGTTCCTTCAACGAGGCCAAAGTTCCCGGATAAAATTGATTTTGTGAATAGGCAGGACCAAAAACATAAGGAACCGTTGCCGGGTCAATGTTTCGGGTAAAATTTCCTTTTGAGGGGGCAATTTCAATGTTCTGATAATCCACCCAACCCGAAAAAGTAACCACCACTTCCATGTTCTGATTGTCGGGAACGATCAGGGTAGTTGTAACCTTGGGAATATCGGGTGCTCCTGCTTCCAAAATTGGGGTAGAGTTTTCAATACTAATGGTCTTCTGAATTCCGGCAGTTGTGCTTACCGTATTCGACATGAAACCTTTGATATCGACATTGAAACTCGGGTTCTGAACGTCGGGCGAGATCAAGCTGACCTTAACCGGCGTAGGAGAAACCGAACTGATGTTTGTCCAGGTTTGTGCATTCAGTTGCAAACTTAAAAACCCGGCAAACAGGAGAAACAAAAATTTCTTCATGAGTAAATTATTTAATGATTACAATTTTCTGGGTAGTAATGTTTTTTCCGGTATTCAACGAGAGGTAATACATGCCTGCCGGATATTTGGCCATATTGATCAGGATATTGTACACACCTTCTTTTTTGTTTTGCTTATCGATGATCTTTTCAACGATCTTTCCGGTAACATCAACAAGGTTCAAAGAGATATTTTCAGGTTTAGCTATTGAGAAACTAATGTGCGAAATTCCGTTGGCCGGATTGGGGCTGCACATCAGTGAAGAATTATCCTCATTTATCTCGTTTATAGAAGCTTCAACTTTAATAGCAGGAGGGAAAATAATATAATCCAGATAAGCACAATCGTCGCCGGCACTAACCGAGCCATCTTTCTGATAAACCCATTTGAATACATGAACGCCCGGTGCTACCACATATTGAGCTTTCGACCAGAGGGTGTTCACTCCGTCCCATCTGTCTTTTGAATTTCCGTCGATAAGGAATTCCATGTAATCATACCAGGTGGTTGTTCCGCTTCCGGTATATTCTTCGCAGGAAACTTTCTTCCAGAACGAGATGGTATCTTGCGATGAAACATCCATGGTTACGAACAATTCCGAAGATTGACCATCGGTAATATCGCCTGATTTTGCACTATAAAGACCTTCGTAAGGAGCCGTGCCCGTAATGATCCAGGGAGTATTGCCGCCCATCTGCCAATCGAATTTGGTGAAATCGTTGGTTTCGAAATCTTCCATAGCCTGGCCTACGGAGACAGTATAAAAATTGATCACCTGATAAGCTCCGGATTGCAGAGTATATTTGAAAACTATGGTCGCAGTATCAGGTAAAGAGCTTGAAACGGTAATTGGGAATGAAGCATTGGCCGAACCAAGTTTGTTTAAGGTGTTAAAATTGAAGTTGCCATTGGTAATGGTCACATAAGGGCTGGTAGTGGTCAATGTACCTGTGGTGGCAGGAGCATTGCTATGCCCGTTGTTCAATGATTGAATTACGATATTGATAGATTCTCCGGCATCAATGGCACTGTTGTTGTTTCCTGCGGCATCATCGATCACGAAATCGCCAATAGCCAGAAGGGGAGCATTTATTTTTAACGAAAGATTAGAACTCCAGGTGTTGCTGGCATTATCCGTGATGCTGAGAGTGAAGTTTGCCATGTGCTGATCAGGGATAAAATTAGTGGTGGTAATGGAATAAGCCGAAGTCTGCGTACCTGAAGCGTTGGCGGCTATGGTTCCCCATGCCTGAGTATTATCAGTTATCGTCAGGTAGGGATCGGTCGATGAAATAGTGGCATTAACTCCATTGGCACTGGCGGCTCCGTAATTTTTCAAAGTAACATCCAGGGCATTATTTTCATTGTAATCCACCAAGGTGTCCGAGCCGTTCACATGATTTTTTGTCATCAATACATAAGGACCGGTAGGTGATGCCACCACAACGGTTCCAATGTAAGGCTGTTTATTCTGACAAGTAACCACCACATCAGCGGTTCCGGGAGTGGCAATAGGTGTGAGGTTGACCACAATATTTCCCAGAGAATCTGCCAGAGCAGCTCCATAAAGAACGCCTCCCATAGATATGGCAGCATAAGCATAAGGTGCATTGGTGGTGATATTGAAGGTAGTTGAGCCCAATGGCATCAGCGAACTGTAAGAAACAGTCATGGGGTCAGGTTGCGAATAATAGATCATGAGTGAAGGATCGCCCATGAGATGATAGATTTCCCAGTAATAGGAATAACTCGAATTGCCCGATTGGGTAACAGCAAGGTTGCCGGCATTGACCATTTGTCCCATGGTTACGTACCAGTTTCCGAACAATTCTCCGTGACTGTGCCAGGTCCTGTCGTAGGCTCCGAGTGTAGATGCGGAATAGGTAGGATGCAAAGGAATGCCTGATTTGTAGCCGCATCCCCAATAATAATCTTCGTCCCAATAGGTGCTGTTCGAACCTCCGATATAACCCAAAGCGCCTTTGCCATCGGCTCTGAGTAAGGCTTCGCCAAAGCACATAGGGTCGTCGAATTTATTGGTAAG
>CAZNRQ010000323.1:0-4524 GCA_964574845.1 uncultured Bacteroidales bacterium | reverse complement strand
TCCACCTTGATGGCTTGCAAAGGAAAAAGCCCCATCTTGGTACTGAATCCTACCAGTATGAAAAGAAATACCATTTTCATCCAGAAAGGATTGGCGGTGGAGGCCTGTGCCAGAATTGCAGAGAACGAAAGATCGTACACTCCGTTGGTCTGAACGGCCATGCCCAGGAAGATAATTCCCACAAAGGCCAGTGCTACCCCAATGGAACAAATGAAGACATATTTCCAGGTGGCCTCCTGACTCAGGGTGCTGCGCTCGTGATAGATCAGCAGAGATACGCAGAGGGTGGTTGCTTCCACGAATACCCACATCAGTCCTGCATGTTCCGAAAGGTAAACTCCCGTCACCGAGACCAAAAGCATAATGAAGGCCGTACAATAAATGGCCGTTCTGAACACATTGTCGCGGTTTCGTTTCAGATAAATGAAACTATAATAGGCTGTGAAATAAGATAAAAAGGTAAGCAGTGCCAGAAAGAGCAGGCCCGTATGGTCAAAACAAAAATAGGTGAGCACTTTTTCGCCAGTATGCATAAAAGCATAGGCGGTAAGCAGGGTCTGCACTGCCAGAAAAAGGATGAGCAAAGCATAGGTCACAGTTCTCTTTCTCACCAGCATGGTCAGTGCCGCTAAGAAGATTCCTGATAAAAAGTAAAGACCCAGCATCATGTTTTAATCCTTTAAGTTTGACAAGTTTTCTATACTCATTTCTTCGAAAGTATTCCCGATCTTATTCATAAACAGGCCCAATACCAGCACACTCACGAAGATATCGAGCAAAATTCCCAGGTTAACCATCATAGGCTGATGTGCCCCAATGGTAAGCGAAAGTAAAAACACTCCGTTCTCCAGTATCATATATCCCATCAGGTGGGTGATGATCTTTTTGCGGGTGATGATGATATAGATACCCGTCAGCAGGGAGGCAAAGGCCACCATGAAATCTGCCTTGGTACTTTTGTCCAGTCCGAGGTAGCCTGCGATTATATAAGACAGAATAATGAAACCAGTGATGAGTATCAGCGACCAGAAATACGAAACAAATGGCTCGGTCTCCCGGATGATCTTGTTCTTTTTCAGCACATAATTCAGGAACCAGGGGATGAGCACCGTCTTGAAGATGATGGTTTCCAGCAAAATCATCACCAGATTGAACCAGTTGATCTCCGTCAACTTGAAGAAGGTGATGCCAAACAAAAGCAGTCCTTGTATGGCCAGCATACGTATGAATGAGGTCAGCCGGTTGGCAATGCCGATGTAGAGCAGGGTGAAGGCGAATATGGTGAGGAGTATGGTTTCCATAAATTATTTTTCCAGGAATAATAATATGCCGACAAATATCAAAAAGGCCAGTGAAGTAAGGGTCAATATGAACTGAGGGTTATGGTTCATGCGGAAGCGGGCCATAAAGGATTCCACAAAGGCAACGGCCATAGCCAATATCATTTGTATGCCTAAAAAGATCAGAATGCTGTTCCAGAATACGGTTTCGAAAAGGAAGAAATTGGCAATGATGGTTCCGAACACGGCAAACTTTAGATAGTTCGACAACTGCAGTAATCCCAGGTCGAAGCCGCTGTTGTCGAGTATCATCACTTCGTGTATCATAGTCAGCTCGAGGTGAGTGCGGGGGTCGTCAACGGGCAGGCGGCAGGTTTCTATCAGCGAGAACAGGAAGATCACAAAAGACGACATAATGCCCAGCCCATAAGCAAATCCCGATCCGTCGCGCAGGGTGATGAAGATATCCGAAAACGAATAATGCCCTGTAAACAACACCAGCGACCCCAACAGGATCAGGAAAGCCGGTTCGGCCAGCATACCGAAATGAGCTTCGCGGCTGGCTCCCATGCCTTCGAAACTGCTTCCCGTATCCATGGCAGCAATGATGGCCATGAAGCGGCCCAATCCCAGCATATAGATGAAGAACACAAAATCGCCATTGAAGGATATCAGCGCCTTCCACGGACCTATAGGCAATACCAGCGAAGCACAAATCACCGCCGCAATGGAAATGGTAGGCGCCATGCGGAAGATGATGCCAGTGGTACGACTGTAAACACTGCCTTTGCGGAACAAACGAATCAGGTCCTTCAGGGGCTGCAGCAAACCCGGTCCCTTACGCCCGCTGAAAAGGCTACGGGTGATGTTGATGACACCCGGGAAAAGTAAGGCTACAATTATGATCAGGATCAGGTTCATTTTCTTTTTCTACAGTCTGAAAAACTCAATAATTAATACAATGATGATAAACAAAAAGGCATACATCAGGTAACTCTGGGTTTGCCCGTTTTGGAATATGCGGAATCTTCCGAGGAACTTCAGCATCTTTTCCAAAGGCCCCGTGATCAAACGGTCTTCTATCCGGTCGTGGGAATGACTTTCGTAACTATAGGCCTGTTGCGGAAAAACCCTGTCGATATTTACTTTATTTTTTTTGATAAGCACCAGGGGTTCAAAAAGTTTACGGAAAGTACGCGCAAACGAATTGGCGGTATATTGCATACGCGGATTGGGTGCTACATATCCGCATCCCCAGGTTTCGGCCGATTCTATGCTCACCTTTCTTTGTGCCAGCTTTCGCAACAGAAATACCAACCCTATGATGCCTATGAAGATACCCGACACTATAGAAATGCCCGTCATGGTTTCCGTAAGTCCCAGGGAGATGGTTTGCAGATCGCCTGCTGGCACCATCAGAGCCAGGGGCTTGCCCATCAATTTCATGATCAGGGAAGGGAAGAACCCTATCAACACTATCAGCAGGCTGATCAGTATCATAGGGGCTTTTTTCACCCAACCTCCTTCGGTGGGTTCTTTTTCCAATGGATAACGCGGGCTTCCCTGGAAGACTATTCCAAATGCTTTGGTGAAACACAGAATAGCCAGTCCGCCTATCAGTGCCAGAGAGGCTATCACTATCACAAAAGAGAAAGATTCGGACAAGCCAAACAAATGAATGGCGCGAAACAGTCCCGAAAAGATGATGAATTCCGAAATGAAGCCGTTCAGGGGAGGCAATCCGCATATAGCTATGGCGCCTATCAGGAAGAAAGCCGCCGTAAAAGGCATTTTCTTACCCAGCCCACCCAGATGTTCAATATTCACCGTGCCTGCCCCCTGATATACATTGCCAGCACTGAAGAAGAGCAGGGATTTAAACAGGCTGTGGTTCAACGTATGCAGCAATGCTCCGGCAAACCCCATAAAGGTAAGCATGGTGTTTTCGTATCCTATCCCCAGTGCTCCCATGCCTATGCCTATGCCAATGATGCCTATATTCTCAATGCTGTGATAGGCCAGCAACTTCTTCAGGTTGTGCTGAATGATGGCCAGCATCACCCCATACAGTCCCGAACAAACCGCAAATATCATAATGATCCATCCTATGGTCACCATATCGGCAGGACTTTGTATCACTACGCGCAAAATACCATAGATGCCCACTTTGATGATCACCCCCGACATGATACCCGACAGATGCGATGGAGCTGCCGGATGCGCATGGGGCAGCCAGGTATGGAAGGGAATGAAACCCGCCTTGATACCAAAGCCGATAAAGAACAATAAGAATATGATGAGGGCATGTTGTCCGCCGGCTTGTTCGGGCAGTGCGGCCAGATCGGTAAACGAGGTGCCTCCCGTAAGGAAGAACAGATAAAAGGTAGCGGTTAGCAAAAACACCACACTCAGGTGCATCTGAATGAAATAGTTGATGGCGGCCTTCAGGGTGCCTTCTTTTTTTCTTTCGAACAAGATCAGAACGAAGGAACTCAGCGACATGATCTCCCAGGTAACGATGAAGAAAAAGAGGTCGTTGAGCAGTGTTACGTAAATCATTGAGGCATGAAAGATGGGCAGCAGCACAAAATGCACCCTCAGGTCCGATACGCGATCGGTATAATGTCCGAGATATTCCTGGCCATAGAAACTTCCTGCCAAAGAAACGATGTTGATTATGATGATAAACCATGCGCTTAAGGCGTCCAGCCTCAGAGCGTAATCGCCAAAATAGGTATGCAGGGGAGTGGTGAGGGCTTCACTTCCGCTCAGCACGGCAATGGCAGGGATGATTGAGAAGATAGCTATGAGCAGAGAGGCCGCAAACGACACCCATCCTGCTGCCTTCGCCCTGAACCAGGGGACAACACACAGGGCCACCACAACTCCCGTAAGGGGAAACAGTAAGGCATAGGTCATAAGGCACTTATCATTTTTAATACAAAGCTCAGCGCTGTTACTCATGAGCGGCAGCAGGCAGACACTGCATCAACCGCTTATCATGCCGTCAAATGTAATTCTAATTATACCCCCAAAATCACATCAAAAAAAAACAAATTAACCGTTAATGGTTAATTAATTTCCATCATAGAATACACGGGAAATAATTTTTTTACAATTTTTTTTGCTAAAAACCAAAAAATATCTATCTTTGCACTCTTAAAATATAGTGCGGGGTGGAGCAGTGGTAGCTCGTCGGGCTCATAACCCGAAGGTCCTAGGTTCGAGTCCTAGCCCCGCTACC
>CAZNRQ010000322.1:2406-4531 GCA_964574845.1 uncultured Bacteroidales bacterium | reverse complement strand
GCCTTAATCGGCGGGGCAAAGTCAGGAAAGACCACTTTGGCAGAATGTATGCTATTCGAAGGAGGAGTAATAAGCAGGAGAGGTTCTGTGGAAGACAAGAATACAATATCCGATTATCGCGAAGTAGAGCTCGAGCGCCAAAATTCTCTTTACTCGACCGTAATGTATACCGAATATGCCGGAAAAAAGATCAACATAATCGACAACCCCGGATTCGACGATTTTATAGGTGAAGTATTCGCCGCATTGAAAGTTTGTGAAACAGCCGTTATGGTTGTCAATGCACAAAACGGAGTAGAAGTAGGCACCGAGATCACCTGGCGTCATACTACCCGTCAGAATAAACCCGTTGTTTTTGTAGTGAATCAGTTGGAGCACGAAAAAGCCAATTTCGACGAAGCCATTCGCCAGATGAAAGCTCAGTTCGGTCCTAAAGTTACTCTGGTTCAATATCCGGTTAACGCAGGCTCAGGATTCAATGAAGTGATTGATCTGCTGAAGATGAAATTGTTGAAATTCGGCAAAGACGGAAAAGCTGAGATATCAGATATCCCTGCATCGGAAATGGACAAAGCAGAAGAACTGCACGCTACCATAGTGGAAGCAGCAGCCGAAAGCGATGAGGCTCTCATGGAGATCTTCTTCGACAAAGGTACCCTTACCGAAGAAGAATTATCACGCGGAATGAAACTTGGCGTTGCCAACAGGAGTCTGTTCCCGGTACTTTGCGCTTCATCCAAAACCAATATGGGTGTGAGTCGCGTGTTGGAATTCATTTCCACATCCACTCCATCTCCTGATGAGGTTCCTTGTGCCAAAACCACCGAAGGAAAAGATATTCCCTGCAAAACATCTGATCCTGCAGTAGCTTTTATTTTTAAAACATCTATCGAAACTCATATCGGCGAGGTATCCTATTTTAAAGTGCTTGCAGGTGAGGTCACCGAAGCCATGGATATGGTTAATTCGAGCAATGGCACCAAAGAAAGAGTTTCTCAGGTGTACGTTTGCTACGGAAAGAACCGCGAAAAGATCGCAAAAATTGTGGCCGGTGATATAGGTGCTACTATCAAGCTGAAGAGTTCATTTACCAATAACACCCTCATCGTACCCAAAGGTACAGAATTCCAGGCAGCTCCTATCGAATTCCCCAATCTGAAGTACAGGGCTTGTATAAAAGCCATCAACTCGGGTGACGACGAAAAACTGGGCGGAATTTTGAACGACATGCATAAGATCGATCCTACATTGATCCCCAAATATTCGAAAGAATTGCGTCAGCTTATCTTATCAGGTCAGGGCGAATTGCATCTTACCATTGCCAAATGGCAGATAGAAAAGCTCAACAAGATCGACATAGAGTATTTGCCACCACGCATTCCTTATCGCGAAACCATCACGAAATCTGCCAAAGCAGTTTATCGTCATAAAAAACAATCCGGTGGTTCGGGTCAGTTTGGAGAAGTTCATATGCTCATCCAACCTTATTCCGAAAACATGGTTCAGCCTACCGAATTCCCCATCCGCGGCCGCGAAGATCACGATCTGGCCTGGGGCGGAAAACTTATCTTCCACAACTGTATCGTTGGTGGTGCGGTAGATGCACGTTTTATGCCGGCTATCCTCAAAGGTATCATGGAAAAGATAGAAGAAGGTCCGTTGACCGGTTCTTATGCCCGCGATATCGCTGTTTATATTTACGACGGTAAAATGCACCCGGTCGATTCAAACGAAATCTCGTTTAAACTGGCCGGTCGTAATGCCTTCCGCGAAGCCTTTAAAAATGCAGGTCCCAAGATCCTCGAACCTATCTACGAAGTAGAAGTTATCGTTCCCGAAGATAAAATGGGTGATGTAATGACCGACCTCCAGGGCCGTCGTGCTGTCATCCTCGGTATGCAGAGCGAAGGAAACTATCAGAAGATTCTGACCAAAGTTCCTTTGGCCGAAATGAACCGCTACTCAACTGCTCTAAGTTCTATCACCAGCGGCCGCGCTACTTACGGAATGAAATTCTCGGAATACACTCAGGTGCCGGGCGATGTTCAGACTGCGCTGCTCAAAGCTTACGAAGAACAGGAAAAAGACGAAGAATAGTAAATTTTATTCAGAAAAACCTGCCCAT
>CAZNRQ010000322.1:0-2396 GCA_964574845.1 uncultured Bacteroidales bacterium | reverse complement strand
GAAGATAACCCCCTGATGAAAAAAATAGATTGGTATATCATTAAAAAATTCCTGGGAACTTTCTTCCTGTCGATATCCCTCATCATCATTATCGTCATCATTTTCGATATCTCAGAGAATATCGAGGACCTCATCAAGTCGGATGCCCCCTTAAAGGAGATCATTTTCGATTATTACATCAATTTCATTCCTTATTTTGTGAATCTTTTCAGTCCGTTGTTCACTTTTATTGCGGTCATCTATTTCACCTCTAAAATGGCCTCCCAATCGGAGATCATTGCCATTCTGGGCAGCGGTATCAGCTTCAGGCGCATGTTGCGGCCATACATGATCACAGCTATGTTTCTAACCATGTTGTCGTTCTATTTGTCCAACTTTCTTATCCCCCATACCAATAAAAATATGCTTGATTTCAAGATCAAGTACATCAAGAACAAATATCAGAACACCAACCGCAACATCCATATGCAAATTGCGCCTGGGGCCTTTGTGTATGTCGAGAGCTATAATGTAGACGACAATCGCGGCAACCGCTTCACCATGGAAAAATACAACAACGGCATTCTGTATTATAAGATGGTAGCCAACAATATCGTTTGGGATAGTACCAAAAGCAAATGGACCATCAACAACTACACCGTGCATTTGGTAAATGGTATGGAGGAAAGGCTCTACGGTGGGGCGAAGATAGACACCTCTATTAACATGACCCCCGAGGATTTTTACCGCAAATCGGACAACCTCGACCTGATGAATTTCTCTCAGTTGCGTAAGTTTATCAGCGACGAGCAAATGAAAGGTTCGGATAACATCAAGACCTACCTGGTCGAGAAACACCGCCGCATTGCTTCGCCATTTTCCACCTTTATACTAACCATAATAGGGGTATCGGTCTCCAGCCGAAAGGTGAGGGGAGGCATTGGGGTGCATATTGCCTATGGTCTGGCACTTACCTTTGTCTATATTTTATTTTCGCGCATCACCGAAACCTTTGCCACTTTCGGCAACCTGACACCTATGGTAGCCGTTTGGATTCCGAATATAATCTTCCTGGGAATTGCCTTATTCCTGCTGCGCATTGCGCCGAAATAGTCTGAGGTATAAGACGGAATTAGATGATGATTTCTTTGTGAAACTTCGTGTCTTTGTGCCTTTTTGGCAATAGGGTATGCACGCTGAATGGCACAAAGATCTTACAACCTGGCAGAGGGTAAAAAGACTAGAGCCTTTTCATCCAGCATACCATACCCGGAAGCTCTTTCTGATGATCAATCCTTTTATCGAATAGTCCGTAAACTGCCGAACCGCTTCCACTCATTGAAGCATACACGGCCCCCAATTGGTATATTTTATCTTTTATGGATGCAAGAACCGGGTATTTTTCAAACAAGGGAGCTTCGAAATCGTTTACAACACCATCCTTCCACTGAGTAATAGGCAGCTTGATCAGTTCGTGCAAACTCTTTTCCGGCATTTTTGGAGTAATCATGCTGTAGGCTTCCGCAGTGGAAACGTGCACTTCAGGCTTAACAATAAGCAGATAATAGCCGCTGAGATCAATCGCGGTTTCGGTAAATACTTCGCCCCGGCCTGTGGCAAAAACAGGACGATTGCGTATAAAAAAAGCACAATCGCTGCCCAGTTTGGCGGCATATTGCATCAGGGCTGCTTCTGTGAGTTCCAATGAAAACAATTGGTTGAGGGTGGTCAGAGTATAAGCTGCATCGGCCGAGCCACCGCCCAACCCGGCTCCGCTCGGGATATTCTTATAAAGATAAAGGGCTACCGGGGGCAGCGCATAATCTTTCTTCAACAATTGGTAAGCCTTATAGCAGAGATTGTCGGTAAGGGGGCAATCGATAACATTACCGTCGAAGATAAACTCATCTTGTGCCGAAGGTATGATCTCCAGGATATCTGTCCAGGGAACGGGATAAAACACGGTTTCCAGATCATGAAAACCGTCGTCCCTGCGGCGGATGATACTGAGGCCTATATTTATCTTGCAACCCGGAAAAACAACCATATGCTTTTTCTTACAAAAGTAAAAGAAAAGATGATACGAAATATAGGGGAGGAGAGAGGTTGTATCTCAAAAGAGGAGGAGAAATAGTAGTTTAATGTTTATTGAGGATATCTTGCTGAAAACATCCTGCATGGATTTCACCGGACCTGTCTACTTCTACAAACTTTCCTTACTTTTACCAAAAAATTAAACTCCTCTTCTCTTATGCTCATTGTTGGCAGTACATTGGTTTCTGAAGATATCGCAGATGTCCGTTTTGTATGCGATTGTGCTTCTTGCCTGGGTGCATGCTGTATCGAAGGCGATGCAGGGGCTCCCTTACTCGATAGCGAGGTGCTGGAGATCAAGGAACACATAGAGGAGATAAAAC
>CAZNRQ010000321.1:0-4533 GCA_964574845.1 uncultured Bacteroidales bacterium | reverse complement strand
TGAACAGTACGCTACAATAACTGAACAGTACGCTACAATAACTGAACAGTACGCTTCAGAAACTGTACAGTACTCTACAGAAATTGTACAGTTGGCTGTCATAATAAAAAAGCAATTTAGAGAAATCAATTGGATTTGAAAATAAGCTCATTACAATAATAAGCTTTTAAATTAATCCTCCCTTCTGTGGCGATTGTCTTGCGTGAATTTATATGGAATACCAGCCTCGGTCCTCCTAAAATGGATATAATTTCCCTTGGTGTTTCTTAGTGTCTTGGTGCCTTGTGCCACGGGAGTGGCAAAAAAATTTCCATTCAAAAAAAATAACCCAACCTCCCCAAAAAAAAACCCGCCCCTTTGCAGAGGCAGGCTTTTCGCAAAACCAATTAAAATTTATTTATCGATGATCAGTTTCTCTATCAGTCGGTTGCCCGAGTGGTCGAGCGACAGAATGTAGATTCCTTTCTGAAGATCCGTTGTATTGATTGTGTAAGTGTTGAGTCCCTTAACAGCTTCCAGTTGACGGCTGCTTACCAGGCGACCGGTTACATCATAAATATTGATGGCAACGGTTCCGCTCAGGTCGGTGTTGTAAGTAACATTTACATTGTCCTTGGTAGGATTGGGATAAAGCAAAATGCTGGCCGGAGTATCAGTTTCGGTCACTTCATCGCCTATGCCTTTGAAAGCCGTTCCGCTGATACTGGCGGTAAGCGTATAGCAGCTGGTGGCCGAATAAGCGCTACTGTAACCGTACACTTTTATCACGTAAGTGGAAGCAGCCGCATTGTTATAGATGATGCTTTCGGCTGTGGTCCCTCCATTTTGTGAAGTAGAAATCAGCGTAGTACCGTTCGATTTGTAAAGTTTCACATCATAATCGGCCGGCAGATTGGTCAGGGTGATCTTGATATTCTTCTGGGTAGATGAATTGCTGAATTTGAAATAATCCACATCCGTAGAAGTGCCTATCATGGCATTGATGGCGGTGTTCACACCAATGGTCTTGGCGGTAGAGGCGGTGTTATTACTTTCGTAAATGTCGGTACAACCGGTAGCCGAGAGTGTAGTGAAAGTGGTTAAACCCGAATAGCTGCCTGCGATGGTGCAAACTGCCTGAACCTGGAATTCATATCCGGTAGCGGCTGTGAGGCCGGTGATGGCTACCGAGGTTCCTGTGGTAGAAGCCAGGGTGAAAGCAGTGGTTCCCGATTTACGGTATTGAACGTTATAGCTGGCAGCACCGCTCACCGCGCCCCAGTTCAAAGTGGCTGTGGTGGTGGTGATGGATGTGGCCGACAGTCCGGCAGGAGTTCCGCACGAGCCTGTGGTTGGCGGGGTGCATCCGTCCGAAACGCCTAAGGAATAAAGCAAACCACCTGTGGTGAACAAGGCGGCTATACGTGCATTCTGGTTAGGCGTAAAGTTCGAATAAGAAATATCGTCGCTATAATCCATAAAGTTCATGTACATGATACCGGGAGAAGTGGTCGAGCAGCCATCGGTCAACACTCCGGTGTGAACACCGTAAGTATAGTTGGCCTGATTGGGAGTGTCGCCGCAGTTGTCGGTACCTGTGCAGGCTCCGGCATCGTCGCCCCATATATGATAGAGGTTGAAGCAGTGACCAATTTCGTGAGAAGTGGTTCCGCCGAGGTTATAAGGTGCTACAGCTCCGGTCACGCCGAAATACTGATAGTTGATCACCACACCATAGCTGGCATTGACGCCCGAAGTGGGGAACTGAGCATATCCGCACAATCCGCCTCCCAGGTTGCACACCCATATGTTGATATATTTCGAAGGGGTCCAGGCATCCAATCCGCCCTGAGCGTAATATTTTACGGCATCGTTATCCGAAAACGAGGTCACTGTGGTCTGTCTTCTTTCTATACCTGTGGTAGCGGCTCCAGCAGGGGTGCGTTGCGCCAGGCAAAACTGCATTCCGGTATTTACTTTTAAAGAAGAAGAGAAAGCTCCCATCGATCCGGTGTTCTGTCCGGCATAGTCGCGGTTCAAAACAGCAATTTGCTCCTGAACTCTGGCATCGCTGAGGTTCTGGGCTGTAGTATTATAAACAATGTGTACAACCACCGGAACGGTAATGGTGGCTTTGGCATTCAGAGCATCAGGGTTTTCGTTCACCCATTTCTGAAGAGCCTGTTCGTAGTTTTCCATACGAAGCTGAAGAGTAGGATCGGCATTCAATTGCTGTTGCAAGTGGTCCATGGTGCCGCAATTTCTTTGAGCCTGCACTTTGGCAGTAAAACTCCCGGTCAACACAACCAGGATGGCAAGAATAAAAAGTTTCTTCATAGTTTACGTGTTTTAAATTTGAGTACTAAATTACGAAAAAGAAAAGCCCGAAACAATTAATTTAATTAACAACCCTGCATCGAAATAATAAAAATTTATCACGAAAAATAAATTAATAATGATAAAACTTATAATTGTGACTATGAACTGATGGTTATTAAAAAATGTTAAATGCCCCCGAAAATGATTTACATCATCTTTCGCTGAGGATAAAAAAAAGCCCGCTCCCCGAAAAGAGCAGGCTCCAAACCACGAACAAGTGTTTATTTTTCTATGATCAGCCTTTCCACCATGCGGTTTCCGTCGCTTTCCAGCGAAAGCATGTAAAAGCCTTTCGAAAGGTCTTTCACGCTGAGCGAATACTGGTTGGCGCCTTTCACGGCTTCGCAGTTCATGGTGCTCACCACTCTGCCGGTAACATCATATAAATGTATCACCACGGGAGCATCCGTTTCCGAAGTATAGGTAAGGTTCAGGTTGTCTCTGGCGGGATTGGGGTAAATCAGCAGGCTGGTGGTAAGTTGGCCGTCACTTTCGTCGTCCATGTTTCCTTTAAACGACGAACTGCTTATGCTGGCCGTCACCGTATAGCAGCTGAAGTTGGAATAGCCTGTACTGTGGCTGTAAACCGCCAACGTATAGGTGCCGGTGGAAGCATTGTTATAGGTAATGCTTTCGTTGGTGAGGCCACTGTTTTGCGAGGTGGCGTAAAGGTTGCCGTTGGGTTTATAAAGCCTCAGGTCGTAGTCGGCGGGCAGATTGGTCAGTGTCACTTTGATGTTCTTTTTCTGCGAAGTGTTCGAAAACTTGAAATAATCCACATCGGCTGTGGTGCTTATCAACGCTGATATGGCTGTGTTTACGGCAATGGTCTTTGCGGTAGCCAGGGTATTGTTCGATTCATAAATATCGGTACATCCGGTAGCAAAGCTGCCGAATCCCGAGAAGGAACCCAGCACCGCACACACTGCCTGCACCTGGAATTCATAAGTAGTAAGAGGTGTCAAACCCGTAATGGCTTTCGATGTGGTAGCCGAAGTGGTGGTCGTAAAGTTGGTGGTGCCCACTTGTCGGTATTGAATATTGTAGGATGAGGCTCCTTCCACTGCCAGCCAGTTCAGGGTGGCTGTGGTGGATGTAAGGTTGCTGGCCGACAATCCCGTGGGGGTTCCGCAGGAGGTTGAGGCCAGGCATCCGTCGGATGTGGTCAGCGAATACAGCAAACCGCCCGGAACCAATAATGCCTGCATGCGGGCATTCTGATCGGGGGTGAAGTTGGCCAGCGAAATGTCGTCGGTATAGTCCATAAAGTTCGTATACATGATACCGGGTGTGGTGGTCGAACAATAATCGGTCACCAATCCGCTCTTAGCTCCAATGGTATAATTGGCCTGGTTGGGCACATCGTTGCAATAATCGGTTCCCGTGCACAATCCGCCGTCGTCGCCCCAGGTATGATAGAGGTTAAAACAATGTCCCATTTCGTGGGTGGATGTTCCGCCCAGGTTGAAAGGTGCCGTGGCCCCTGTGATGCCAAAATATTTATAGCAAATCACCGTCCCGAAGGTAGCATTAACGCCCGTGGTGGGGAATTGCGAGTAGCCATACAGCCCGTCGACCAGTCGGCATACCCATATATTAATGTACTTGGTGGGATCCCAGGCATCCATGCCTCCGAGGGCATTGTACTTCACCGCATCATCGTCAGTAAAATAAGTAACCGTAGTCTGACGACGTTCTATGCCGTTGGTGGCGCTTCCGTTGGGTTTGCGCTGTGCCAGGCAAAACTGTATGCCTGTATTCACTTTCAATGTGGGATCGAAAACTCCCATAGAATGTGTATTTAATCCTGCAAAATCCTTGTTCATGGCATCTATTTGTTCCAAAACCCTGGCATCGGTAATGCTTTCGGCCGAAAGATTGTAAACCACATGAACTACCACCGGTATGGTAATGGTCGTTTTTTGCCCATTAAGGGTGCCCTGATTGTTAGCGATCCATTTCTGCAATGCGGTTTCGTAGTTTTGCATACGAAGTTCCAGGCTTGGGTCTGCCAGTTTCTGTTTGGCCAGATACTCCATAGTGCCGCATTTGCGTTGAGCCTGAACATGGGTGGTAAAACACCCCGTTACGATCATAAGGGTAGCAAGAAGAAAAAGTCTTTTCATAAAATGTTTGGGTTTTGGGTTAGGGCGCTAAATTAATTCAATAAAAAGC
>CAZNRQ010000320.1:0-4547 GCA_964574845.1 uncultured Bacteroidales bacterium | reverse complement strand
ACTCTAAAATCTTAAATCAAAAATCTAAACTCTCGTGCTGAGCTTAGTCGAAGCACCAGTGTATCTTCTTCCTCCTCCCCTTCAGGGGAGGCCGGGAGGGGCAAAAAAAAGACCCGCACTCATCATGCAGGTCTTTCCAATCAACGCCTCTGGGCTCTCAGCAGCCGATTACCGATCACCCTTAAACGTCTACACCGGACTAACTTCCGGCTCCATACCAATGCTAAGGTTAGTTTCAGCATTACCGTTCACTGCCACTTTCTTTAGGGTTACCGGCAGGTATGTAACGGCACTGGCTTTCACAGTATAAAAACCGGCAGCCACCTTCTCAAAAATGAAGATACCTGAATCATCCGATTTTGTGCTGATATTCGGTTCAACTATGGTAACAATAGCATCTTTAATAGGGCTATCATCAGCAGCTTTCGAAACCCTGCCTTGCAAAACGCCGAAACCCGGTACCACTTTTTTCTTTCTTCTCGGGCCTCTTTGGTCGATGATAATTCTGGCAGATTTCCACTCCAGCTTAAAGGTCTGATTTTCTTCCGGCAATACATCATACACCAAAGGATCCATTTCATCCTTTAGCATCTCGGAAGCCTGTTTCAGCAGAGCCGTAATTTGAATGATACTGGTTTTCTTAGCATCCTTTGCCGATTTGGGCTCTGGTATCCTGTCTCTGAAATCCTTATAAGCTGCCACCAGTTCATTAAAATCGGCTGCAATGATCCCAAAGGGCACAAGGTCTGCTGTAATGTCAGTCGCACGGCTGTATATCAAAACAGCCAGATCGTAGAAGTTCAGTGCACGTTTATTCATCAGTCTGCTTTTCGAAAGGGTCATTTCTTTCTTAAGTGCCTGGTTATTATTCTTCGTAGCGTACGACCTCATGGCTTTGGCAAATTTCAGCATCAGTTTCGCACACTTTTCTTTAGAATTGCGTTTATCTTTGGCTATACCGGTTATAATTTTGATATAGACCTCATTCACATCGTGTATCTCAGCCCTTATACTTTGCAAAGCAGTAAAAAAAGCTTCCAAAGCTGGTATCAGGGCGATAATGGCAGGGTACTTCAGACAGAGCGCTATAACAACGTCTATCATTTTTGTCTTATTTTCAAACTTAGCTTTCATTGAGTCTAAATTTTAAATTAGTACTATATTATCTGTAAATCCACTTTCGCAGTCCACTCCGGACGGAGTGCTCCATCGCACAGCTTTGGTTCAGGTGCCAACCTTTGCTGTTTTTGGTAATTTTTTATACTTTTGTCATACCTTCTTTGTTTGGTTAATAAATATTTTAATGTCGCAGTTAAATTGTTTTGTCCCTCACGAAGAGGGCATTTTTTTTGATAAAGATACATATATCTGTTTCTGAATGCAAGAAAAAAATCGATAAAAAAGTTAACGGTAGGTTTTTCCAAGTTAACGGTCAATTTTTACCCTTTTTCATCCAATTTTTCGAGGTAGGGGCGTATTGTATACGCCCAAAATGCCATTTTCCATTCTTCAATCTTCCGACCCTCCATTTTCCAATCTTCCATCCTTCCAACCCTCCAATTTTCTTAACCACAGCCTCCCTCATCTAAACCGTTGCGTCCCTCATCTTAACCGTTGCGTCCCTCATCTTAACCGTTGTGTCCCTCATCTTAACCGTTGTGTCCTTCATCTTAACCGTTGCGTCCCTCATCTTAACCGCTGTGTCCTGCATTATACTCACTTTTGCCAATATTTTCATTACACCGCTATGCACAAAAAGAACGGAATCCGGCTTCAGGTCTTGCCCTGACTAAAATTACAACACAGTCGTAATTTTTTTCAAATTTTCGTCAATTAGATAAATTTAAATGTATATTTGCTGATAGAAATGAAATGTTTCTGAAGGAGAGGCGTTTTTTGTCAGGAAGCGGAAGGAGGCGGCAGGCGGGAGCGGCAGGAGAAGCAGGTCATAAGGTCTCCTTATAAAGGAATTACTATTAAGTTTTAAAGAAAGGTGGTGTCATGAGAAAATGCTTGTTTTTATTTTTCGCTATGGTTTTGGCAGGAAGCCTTAGTGCGCAGTTGCAGGACAGGATATGGATCTTCGGAAGGCCCTATTCGGGTTCGACCAATGCTACGCTGTATTTCGGAAATCTTTCGAATCCGGTGACGGCTCTGCCCTGCGGACAACCTTCGAACATTACTGTAAACAATGGCGCTGAAAATTGGGCCGTGGCAACGCATCCTGTTACCGGCGCTCTGATATTCTATACGGATGGTGTGAATGTTTTTGACAAATTCCATAATCTGATCGATATTGATCCGGCCACACCGGGTTACGAGAGTTTGGGTGCCAATGCTTCGAGCTGCCAGCCGGTGGCTTTGAGCCTGGTTCCGGGAGCGGGAGGGAGCAGTTTTTATATATTTTCGAATTCGACCGGCGCCAGCGCTTTGGCAATGGATATCGGCCCTATTACCTATCGTTTGTACAATACCGTAACGGATCTTTTCGGTCCGGTGCAGAGCTTGCCCGGCCCTTACGGAACAGGCACCGTGACCGAGGGCATGAAGATAATTCCCAGCGAAACTGATCCCGATATACTTTGGCTGATCACGAGCGTATATTCAAGTTCGGGTACAGGTCAGAACCGCTACGTAATTTATAAGATCGATCAATCGGTGGTGTCGTACCAGGGTTACTGCGATATGGGACCGTTGAAATATCCTTTACCGGGAGCAGGGGCCGCGATAATCGTTGACTTTACTTATACCGAAGCCAACACGGCTCTGGGAGTGAGCAAAGTGGCATTTTCCACTCAATATACCAGCAGCGTTAATGTGTGTGATTTCGACAATACCAACGGTCAGTTTTTGACCGGAACCCTCAAGACCTATGTGACAGGGTATGCCAATATTCCCTCGGTTTATAATGTGGAATTTTCGCCAAATGGCCAGTTTTTGTATTATACGGCCTATTATACCACCACCACCGCAAACGAACTTTACCAGATCAATCTGCAGAATACACCTTTGACTTCGGTTTTGGTACACCAGTTTAATGCCAGGTATGCCGGCGGATTGAAGCTGGGTCCGGATGGTTTGATATACCATATTGCTGATTGCGGATTATTCAGTGATACCAGTCATGTGGGAAGAATTTTGCTGCCCAATGTGGCCTATGTTCCGGGTGTGACCGTTTTTAGCCAGTTCTACCAGGAGAATTTTCATAAGTACCCGCATATTGACGCAACTTCGTTTTGTGAGTATCTGTATTTGCCGGCAGTAGCTATAGGGATATCGGATCATGCTATGGATCTGACAAATGTTTCGCTCTATCCCAATCCTGCTTCGGCTACTTTGTATTTTGGCGGACTGGCTAAGCAAACAACCGCCGAAGTGTATGATATCAGCGGAAAGTTGTTATTAACGGAATCTCTGAATGCTGATCAGATGAACATCAGCAGCCTGGAGAAAGGTTTGTATTTTATAAAAATTAGCAGCGCAGAAGGCAGTGTGATAAAGAAGTTTGTGAAGGATTGAACTGTCGGAACCGGCGAATGAGTTAATTCAATGCCCTGAAAGGGCAAGAGTCTGCTTTCGCCCTTACAGGGCTTTGATGAATGGATGTTTTTGATCACAGGGCTTTGCCCTGTGTTGTAGCTTTCGCCCTTTCAGGGCTCGCTTTGTGCGAAGTTTCAAACTTCGAACTTCGAAGTATCAGTGTTAATTTCTAATATAATTTGTAATCTTTGAACTGAGCGAAGCGACAACACGAACACTATAAAGATTAACACAATTTATGTGAGTAATCAGAGGCTTTCTATTTAACAACTTCGGGAAGGAAAACAATCCGGTAATCCATCAGTCATTCTTTAATTTGGCTTCAACATCATTCCACGAAAGCACATTGTCAGGATTGGCTTTGTATTTTTTGACACGCGATCTGACCATTTCTTTTTGTTCTTCGGAAACAATAATGTCGAAAACCTTTTCTTTTTTTGAAGCAAAAGCAAGCAGGTTTTTGATGGCATTTAAAACGTTGATATCTTCGACATGATTTAATTGCTCTATAATTTGGTTTCTTTCAGCTTCAATATTCATGGTCGTGGTGTTTTATTTCTGAAGGGGATAAGTAAATTGTCAATGCAAAATTATAACAAAATCATGTTTAATACAAGAAATTAAGGATTGTTATCTGTTGTTTTGTAGTTTTTACCAACCCATTATTCAATATTTCTGCGCAATCATCCATTCATGTGAGCCTTTTGCTGCTGCTATGCAAACTTCGCACTCCGCACTTCGCACTTTTACGCTGAGCTCAGTCGAAGCGCCAAACTTTTTTACTACATTTGTATCTGAAATTTATATCTCCCCAAAATGAAAATACTTATCATCGAAGATGAAAAAGTGCTGAACGATTCGGTGGTCGAATACCTGCAGGAAGAAGGGCATATTTGCGAATCGGTTTTGAATTTCGACGATGCCATCGAGAAAATTGAGTTCTACGATTACGATTGCGTGGTGGTCGACATCAACCTGCCCGACGGCAGCGGACTGGATATCATTCG
>CAZNRQ010000319.1:3708-4551 GCA_964574845.1 uncultured Bacteroidales bacterium | reverse complement strand
CTAACAAAGAGGCAAAACTGGAAATAGAAGCCCTTGCGATAATGCTTAAGACTATCGAAGTGGAGAAGCTAGACCGGATTATAAAAATACTGGAAGAGGCGAAAAAGGACGGAGGAAAATAAAGAATTACAACCTCTGATTTTTAAGTCAGGATCAAGTCTACAATTCTCTGAAATAAAGCTTTTTTGTAAAATAATATCTATCCCTTTAACCCAATCTTTAGTTTCATTCCCGGGTGGATGGTTGTTTTTGCCGTCATGTTATTCAACTTTCTGATATCATCAACCGATACTCCTGAGTATTTTGAAGCAATGCTCCACAAGCTGTCGCCTTTCTGAACGGTATGGTATACTATTTTGTTATAATTGCTGGAAGTAGTTGTAATCAGAGGCTTGGTCTGAGTATTAGTACCAGCTGATACCGTTTGTGTCGGAGTTTGTGTTTGGGTAGTTGTCTTAACCGGAGTAGAAGCGGTTTTTTGTACCGTTGATTTTGTAGGGGTGGTTTTGGTAACCGTTTTTGTTTCGGGCATCATACGAAGTTGAGCCAAATAAGCACTCTCCTGCGGAGTTTTATAACAATAGATATTGTCTTCGTTCACAATGAACTCGTCCATGTATTCTCTGGGCAATCTCAGCACATAAGGATTTTCTTTGGTTGCCGGTATAACACCTTTTCTGTAAGCAGGGTTTAAAAACTGAATGTTTTCGAGTGACAGACAGAGGTAGGAAGAAATTTGCGATAAAGTGAAACTTTTGGTCAGTGTGATGGAATCCACATCACACTGACCAAAAGGTGGCTGTGTGGGATACAGGTTGTGCTCGGTGGCAAACTCCATGATAT
>CAZNRQ010000319.1:0-3698 GCA_964574845.1 uncultured Bacteroidales bacterium | reverse complement strand
GTTAGTAGTCCCACGCGCTTTAGGTAATAAAACATCTAAAATACGCTCTTCAGCTGCATCTTCTGCCGGATTTTGAACTTTTTTAACCGCCAGCTCACGTTCTTGCTTAATCGCAATGTCTGCTAAATCACGAATGATGGAATCCACATCACGATGAAGCAATGGGGGCTGTGTGGGATACAGGTTATGCTCGGTGGCAAACTCCATGATATAGCTTACCGCAATAAAAGCGGGCACATAATTCTGTGTTTCTTTGGGCAGAAAATTCTGTATCTTCCAGTAAGTAACATGTTCGGAAGAATCGATGTTGGCCAAACGAATGGCGCGGTTCACAGTTCCTGCTCCGGCATTATAAGCGGCCAGACACAAAGCCCAGTCGTGATAGATATTGAAAAGATCGTGAAGATGCCTGCAGGCAGCCACCGTTGATTTATAAGGATCGCAGCGATCGTCGACCAGAGAAGTAACCTTCAGGTCATACATTTTACCGGTACCCAGCATGAATTGCCATAATCCGCTGGCTCCTACTCTTGATTTAGCAATAGGATTCAATGCCGACTCAATAATGGGTAAAAACTTTAGTTCCAAAGGAACGCCGAAGTTGTCAAGTTGTTCTTCGAACAAGGGGAAATATAATTCGGCCAAACCCAGCATGCGCGAAGTCAGGTTACGTTTTTTCACGGCATAAACATCAATAAAATGCCTGACCTGCTGGTTGTATACGAACTCGAAAGGAGTGCCAACCGCCATGGAATTGATCCTTTCGCGGTACACCGAATCAGAATATTGAGGAACCGAATCGGCCGGGAAATTGTATTTATTAAGTTTCTTCCTGTCGGTAGTGAATTCAGCATTCTTAAAGAAAGTAAGATTCACCAGACTGTCGAGCTGAGCAACCACAGGATTATCTTTTAAAAACGTGGAATCAGGTGGGGTTTTGAGTATATGTATAGACCCCGCAAAAACAACAGATGTGAGGAACAGAAGACAGAAAAAGACAGAGATATTTTTGTTTAACTTCATGAAAAACGCTTTAGTTTTTGATCGTATACCTAATAACAATTAACGAAAAAAAAGGCTTTTTCGTATGCCCTAATTGAAATTGAGTTACAAAACAAAGCATTTAAAATGAGAAAACCAAATAAAAAATGGGGAAATGTTAAAATCGCTTTTGTAATTTGCTGTAAATCAAAAGGGATTTTTGGTGAATTCTGACAGGTAATTGTCAACGAATTCTCTCACACAGGCTTTGCCTCCTTTGGCCCTGAGAACAAGATCCACTTTCTTTTTGATGGATGGGGTGGCATCCGCAGGGCAAGCCGACAAGCCTACCTTTTCGATGATGGCCATATCGTTGGTATCGTCGCCTATGTAAGCAACATTTTCTAGTCCTATGTTGAGTTCGCTGCACCAGGTGGTGAGCACTTCCAGCTTTTTCCAGGTTCCGACATACACATGTTGAACCCCGAGAACCTGCGCTCTTTTTTCTATCATCTTTTTGCTGAAACCCGAACTAAGAAACCCGACATGCATGCCGGCCCCGGTCAGGCGGATGATGGCCAAACCATCTTTGGCATTGAATTTCTTTATTTCGTCGCCGGCTTCGGTATAAATAATTCCTCCGTCGGTCATCACGCCGTCAATATCCAACACCAGGAATTTGAAATCGAAACGGGAGCGAATGGCCTCCTTCTTCTCAATGTCTTCGGTCAATAACATTTCCACCGGAAGTTTGAAATAATCAGCCAGAGCCAAAGCCGAATTCACATCGGGGACTTCGGCATCCGACATAAAACATTCCAGTCTGTCGGCCGGTATTCCTGTTTTCGCGGAAACGGCGGCAAGGGTCAACGATTGTTTGCTGACCAGATAATGAAGGTTTTTATTGATCAAACAACTCATATAATATTTCTGTTGACCGCCTGAGCAATCAGTTTCAGGCTTTGATACAAGGTCCTGAACTGATCGTGATCCAACTGTTGCGAAGCATCGGACATGGCCACCGCCGGATTGGGGTGAACCTCTATCAACAACCCTTCAATATCCATGGCCATGCAGGCACGTGCCAGATCGGGAACGCCATAAGCATAACCCATGGCATGACTGGGATCGAGTATCACCGGAAGGTTGGTGTTCTCTTTTAAATAAGCGGCTCCGCAAAGATCGAGTGTAAAGCGGGTCTTGGTTTCGAAGGTCCTTATGCCGCGCTCGCATAAAATGACGTTTTCGTTTCCGCCCGAAAGAATGAATTCAGAAGCCTGAACGAATTCCTGAAGGTTGGTTCCGAAGCCGCGCTTCAGCAGAACGGGTTTGTTGGTCTTTCCGCATTTGCGCAGAATGCCATGATCGTACATGGACTTGGCGCCTATCTGTATCACATCGGCAAACTCTATGATCTCGTCTACATGAGTGGAATCGCGCACTTCGGTGATGATGTTGAAACCATACTGGCTGCGTATCTTGTCGAGCAGTTTCAGACCTGCGGTTCCCATTCCCTGGAAGGTATAAGGGGAAGTGCGGGGTTTGAAGCTTCCGGCCCTAAGGGTGCTCAGTCCGAGTTCTTTTAACAAGGAGGCCGTCTTCTGGATTTGTTCTTCCGATTCGATGGAGCAAGGGCCTATGGCCAACAATACGTTTCGCGATAAGCCTCCGATGAGGTTGTTGCCTATCTTTACGCTGCGTTTCTGAGCCAAATATTTCGAACTGGCAATCTGTATGTCGGTATCGAAAACAAAAGCTTCTTTTACCCAGGGTTTGTGGGCTTCGTCTACGCTTTTGAAACGGGAAGGCGTAACCAAAACGATGAGGTCGTCGCGGATGATGGTGATGGCTTCGTAAGCATCGGCAAGCTGTTGTATCTTTTGTGAGTCGGTGGTTTTATCAATATGTAGAATCATGATTCCCCTTTAATTAGATTGTTAAATTTTATGGTCCCGGTGACCTTGTGATCTTTATCCACTACCGGGAGGAAAAGTACCGGAAACTGAAGGCTTTTTATATAGGCTAACACCTCCGAAACCGTATCGCTGTCGTAAACAAATGCCGGACTTCTGTTGATCATATCGTCTATGTTGATGTGGTTCAGGTCGGACAGATTGCGGATAAGGCCCTTGCGGATATCGGCATTGGAAATGATGCCCAGCAATTTGTTTTCTGAATCGACAATATTGGTGAACCCCAGTTTGTAGTTTTCTATGGTGTGTAAAATGTTCTCGAAAGTAAGATCATCGTATTTCAAGGCAGGCGTTTCGTCGGCATCGAGCATGAAATCGCTGATGATATAGTGCGAGCGTACATCGTCGCTCTTGAGCTTCAGCATGGCCGAACCTATGAAGGAACCTTTGAAGAGGTATGACCCAATGACGGAAGCATACACCCCCATGTTGCGGAGAATGAACGACAGTTCGGCATTGATGCCTCCGTCGACATGTATCTTTTTCTGAGGATATTTGGCGCGGAATTGCCTGATCTTTTTAAAATTTTCTTTGTTGAACTCCCCTCCGCTCATGCCGGGCGTGGTGGTCATAAAAAGTATAAACGAACATACCTCAGCATAAGGATCGAACACTTCCAAAGGTGTTTCGGAAGTGATGGCCAGACCAATGTTTGCCTTGAGGTTGGCCGGAATATGCATGGAGCTGGTTAGGCTTTCGTATTGAAAGGTGACGTTCTCTATCTTGTGTTCTGCTATGAGGTCG
>CAZNRQ010000318.1:0-4559 GCA_964574845.1 uncultured Bacteroidales bacterium | reverse complement strand
ATTTCAAAGAGGCCGAGATAACTGTATAATTTCCCCAACTCATTTTCATGTTCATTAAAATAATTTGGTTGCAAATTCGACCATTCGCCATTTGGCAACAGTTTGAAATAAATATCATTATATTCCCTTAATTCGGCTTTAAGTGAAATAACATTAGAAATGCTCTTTTCTTTATTATTCTTAATTAAGGAACAAATTGTAATAATAAAACCAAATAGAGCAATAATTGCTGTTAAATAATCAGCTAAACATTTATAATCCAATTTCATTTTTTTTATTCTCCTACTTATAGGCCTTTCAGGTTCCGCCCCCAATTTAATAAATCACCTGATTGAGACAGGTCCGTTTTTTTTAACCCGTTGGATATTATCCAACGGGCTGAAGTGGTCTCCGGTCTCCACTTTTGTTTTTAAAAAAAGTGGTGGCTTCACCCCACAGGAGTGAAGCCATCACTCAGGTTTGCTTATACTGTTATGTGATCAGAGCGCTTACCACTTTACTTTGGGTAAAGGGTTTTTTGGTAGATTTCAAAATATACACCGCAATATAAAATTCGGTTTCACCGGCTTTGTCGTTGCTAAAAGTGTTTACAAACTTGCCTCGTACGGCTTCGCCCAAATAGCCGCCGCCGTTGGCAATCAGTTGAGTCAGGTCGGCAGGCGTGGTGCCTCCGGTCTGTCCGTAGATATCAGTACGCAATATGCCGGCCGGCAGAGCTTTCTTGCCGGTGAGGGCATTCAGAATAGACAGGGTGTGTTTTCCGTGAACACTGATATCAATGTCTGATATCAATGGTACGGTGCTCTCCGTGGGAGGCTCAACCTGTTTTTGTCCTTTAATTTGATAGCCCAGCAGCACAGCTTTGTCCTGGTTCATTCCTATAGCGGCCTGGGTTTGTGTAGCCCATTTCGATACAAAGATATCCACCAGTTTGTCGTTAGCATCGGCTATTTGCTTAGTGTTTGCTTTCAGTTGTTCTTCCAGATCGGCTTTTTTATCCAACAACTTCTGAGCAGCAACCAATAAGTCGTCCACATCGTCCGTTGTCGGAGTCAATCCCGGAACGTAGGTAGGGTTAGCTGCGTGAGCATTTTTAATAGCTACCATTCTAAGTAATTTTTTTGGAAACGGTAACCCATAAAAATGCAGCACAAGTATCAATTTTTTTATTAATTTCTTTGCCATTTTAGTATGTTTTTATGGTTTTTAAAATTTAATTTACTTAAAATCAATTTTGCATCAGGGCGGTTTGCAAAAGGAAGTTTACCAAAAGCACTTGCATACCCTGTTTATGCAAGTGCAAATACTATTGAGGCTCTTGCAGATTTGAGGTTTGCCACAGCCGCTTTGGCCGATGCAATTTCAAACGTATTTTTGAGGTCTGCGAAAAAGGTTTTTGTACTTACGATTTTCCAAAATGTAAGTACAAGAATGAAGTTTGTAACTACAAAAGGTATTTTTGTAACTACAAGCGCGGCGTTTGTAAATACATTGGCAGCGTTTGTAACTACATTGGCGATTTTTGTAACTACATTGGCGACTTTTGTAGCTACATTTATAATGTTTGTAACTACAAAAATGATGTTTGTAACTACAAGAATGGTTTTTGTAACTACAAGAATGGTTTTTGTAACTACAAAAATGACTTTTGTAGAGAATAACAAAGTAAATACCAATGCATGCGTAAGGCTTTTAAAGCCTGAATATTTGTGTGTTACATCAGATTTTGATGAAGAAACCGGGATACGACAAGCTGCATTTTCTTTTTTCATAGTGGCTATGGATAAAGAAAATGAGTTGATGAACAAAGAAATTGCTTTCGGTTGAAAGCCGTATAGTAAAGTATTTTTATGTCTGTTAGGAGTATTCTCTCTCTCTCTCTCTCTCTCTCTCTCTCTCTCTCTCTACGGAAACAAGGGTTTCAGAGCATGAACTACAGAAATAAACCTTGATTTTCATAAGTACTTTGAATAAATACGGCATAAAGATAATAATTTTTTAAGCGAAGTCAAGTTATTTAACATAAAAGTTAACGAAATTATTATGGGTGAATTTTTTTATGGTTAAATGGCTTGTGGCTTGGGGCCCCAAAGGGGCCCCTTCGGGGCTAATGGCTAAAAACATTCCTTTGTGAAACTTGGCATTTCCACCCCTATGGGGCTGTGCTTCTCCGTGTAGTTCGCCAACTGGCGGATGTAACAGCTCTTTTAATTACACATAGCGACACAGAGCAATATGAGATTCACAGAGATTAAATGACTTCTTGGTGTTTCTAAGTGCCTTGGTGCCCCTGCCTACCGGCAGGCAGGATGGTGGCAATAAAAATTCTTTCAGCAACAAACAAAGTTCAATGACTACCAATGACAACAAATGACAACTAGTGACGCGTAGCAAATGACCATGAATGACTATGAATGACAATGAATGACAACTAATGACAATTAATGACCATGAATGACAACTAACGACGCGAAGCAAATGACTACAAATGACAACCAATGACAATCAATGACAACTAATGACGCGAAGCAAATGACCATGAATCCACGATACTTCATATTGGGACAGGTGACAACAAATGACGGGAAGCAAATGACAATGTTTGACAAAAGAAATTTACCTATATTTGCCTTGCAATAAACCCCTTTCATTATGCAGGAAGAGCAAACGCATTACATCAATTCGCCTCTGGGCACAGTGGCCATCAGCGGCACCAAATGGCATATCACCGGCATAAACTTTGTGGAGCATGAGCCCGACGGCAAGGCCTCGCCCCTGCCCCTGCTCAATACCTGTGCCGCCCAACTGAAAGAGTATTTTGCCGGAAAAAGGAAACAATTTAACGTCCCCCTGTTGATGGACGGCTCCGAATTTCAGGTTCGCGTGTGGCAGGAACTGCAAAAAATACCCTTCGGCCACCTGATATCATACGAAGACCTGGCCCTGCGCATACGCAACAAACTTATCACCCGCGCTGTGGGCCATGCCAACGGCCAAAACAAAATATCCATCATAATCCCCTGCCACCGTGTGGTAGGCAAAAACGGCCAGCTTACCGGCTATGCCGGCGGCCTATGGCGCAAACAATGGCTGGTGGAACATGAGCAAAGTGATGTTCTAAAGTTCTAATATTTTGTATTAAGTCGGCAGTCGGCAGTCGGCAGTCGGCCCCGAAGGGGCTCCTTCGGAGCAGTCGGCAACCTAGAATCTGCAAACTGAGGAATGCAGACTGCGGACTGAGGACTGAGGACTGCAGACTAAGGACTGAAGACTGAAGACTGTGGACTGAGGACTAAAGAATTAATTCACATCTTAGATAGAAATCTTACTCGGTTTAATGGAGCGTATGATCCTTTCGCTGAAGAGCAGTATCATTACCGGAACAGTCACATAAAGTACCAAGGGGTTGATGGCAGGCAATTTGATACCTTTGAGATAATGCAGAGCGGTCATAATAAACTCAGGGATCTGAATGCCCGGGCCGGTGCCGGGACCTATGATCAAACCCAGGCAGAACATAGCACCCAGAAAAACCAGCATGATGCCGGCAAAGCGGAAGGCAGTGCGGCGGCTTTTGGCTTTGCGCAACATGATATGCTGATGCAATTCCACCTGCTGCATCACCCGGTTGGTCATGGCAGGAGGCGCCATCATCAGCGGCTCTTGCTGCATAAGCACCGAAAGCGAGCGGACCATCTCCAGCTCTTCGCGGCACGATGGGCACTGCTCCAGATGCAGTTCCGTTTCTTTGCGCTGATCGGGCGTCAACAGCCCGTCGGCAAATTCTATCAGTATGTCTTCGCTAATATGGTTCATAATATTGCGTATAAATCTTCTTTTAATAAACTTTTCAGCATCTCTGCCATTTTTTTTCGTGCGCGAAACAACTTCACCTTGGTATTGCTCAGGCTGAGGTTGACCACGCGCGATATTTCGTCAAGCGATTGATCCTCCATATAAAAGAGAGTCACAATAGCCGCTTCGTCTTCGGGCAATGAATTGATAGCCTTTTCGACATAAAAAGAACGTTCGCTTTTTCGGGCACCCTCATTATCCACCGCCGTCTGCAAATTCAGATCATCGATGTTCTGATGAGGTTCTTTTTTGCGCCTGACCTTGCTCATAGCCAAATTCAGAACGATCTTATAAAGCCAGGTGCTGAATTTCGATTCGCCTTTAAATCCCGACAAGGAAGTATAGGCTTTTACAAATGCATCCTGAGTAACCTCCTCGGCATCTTCCGCATTTTTGGTAATACGAACCGCCAGGGTATACGCCAGATGCTGATACTTATCGACCAGCAACCTGTAGGAATCTGCATCTCCCTTCAGACAATCAGCTATTATTTTCTTTTCGTCTATGTTCATTACTCAAAACATCGGACGCCGTTTATCATGCAAAGGTTACAAAAATTTCAGAAATTCACAAAAAAATGTTGGAGGAGGTATATTGTTATTTTGCCCCATAGGTCCAAAGGACTCCTATGGAGGGCCCCTCCGGGGTTACATTGCTATATTGCTGCATTGACACATTGCTTTATTGTTGGATTGTAATATTAC
>CAZNRQ010000317.1:0-4563 GCA_964574845.1 uncultured Bacteroidales bacterium | reverse complement strand
ATATTCAGAAATCGAAAAGCGTTGACAAGAATTATCTGGTAGAACTGAAGTCGCCTGCCAACCTGCCCGACCTGCTGGTGTTGCCAACCGATGAGCACGACTATATTAAGAATTTGGAATCAGATGACTCATGGGATGAGGACTATAGTTCTTCGGGAAGCTATTACGACGAGCTGTTTGAGCGGGGAAACTATACCGCGAAATTGCACAAGCGTCTGTATGAGTTTTTGAATGTCAGAGACGATGTTGGCTGGCAATCGTGGAACTATACGGCTTACAAAACCGAAAAAGAGATATATGCGCTGAGCGAAGCCGGAAAAATTCCCCGCCTGCTGCTGAGCAATGACAATATTTCGGATCTGGATGCTCTGAAACGCCTGAGCAACCTGACTTATCTGGATGTTTCGAACAATGAGGTGAAAGGATTCCTCGGCCTGCAGGATTTCGATAAGTTGTTGTATCTGGATGCTTCTTCCAATCAGATCCATAATGTAGACAGCATTCCTACTATCAAAAACCTCAAAACACTGAACCTGTCTAACAATTCTATCAACGATTTCAAAGGTATGGAAAGAATGCAGGGGCTGGAAGATCTTAACATAGCGAACAATCCCGGACAACTCGATCTGAAACCTATTGCGATGTTGAAAAACCTGAAAACCCTCGATATTTCGGGCAACGAGATCAAAAACATTGGTGTGATAGTTTCTTTGAACCAATTAAAAACACTCAGAATAGGCGGCATGAAGAACCAAAATGTGCTGAAGAACCTGCCTGTGATGACCCAACTGGAGGAGGTGGATATCTCCAATAATAATTTTGTGATCAGCGATATTGACGTGCTAAACAAGTTTGAGGCCTTTAAAAAACTGAAGACACTCAACCTGTCGGGCGACAACATCACCAACCTCTATGTGCTTACCAATGTGGAGAACAAGGTGTATAATTTCTTCTTCAACCGACAGGCTGAACGCGATGTGAAACCAATTTTTACCAGCCTCGAAAACCTGGTGCTGGCTTCGAATAGTATTCGCGACCTGGGGGCTTTGCAGTATTATCCTCAACTGAAAACCCTCGATCTGTCGAACAATGCCCTGAGTTCTATTGATGAACTGGGCGCTCTGAAACAATTGGAAATGCTGGATCTGGAAAACACAAACATCTCGAATTTCGATACGCTGACCTGCCTGATTGCACTGAAAGATCTGACCCTTTCATCCAACAACCTGGCTGATATCTGCGACCTTTCGGCCCTGAAGAACCTGACCACTCTGGATGTTTCGCACAACAATCTGACCAACATCGATAGGTTTGCCCGTTATACCAACCTGCGTAAACTGGTGCTGAACAACAATCAGTTGATTGACCTGTCGCCACTGAAAACGCTGACCAAGCTCGAATATCTGGACGTGAAAAATAATTCGGTTTCGGACTACAGTCCTCTGTATGCATTGAAAAACCTGAAAGAACTACGCATTTCGAACATCAGTCTGGATGATTACAATGCCCTGAAAGAGAACCTACCGCAGACGCGCATCCGGGCACAGTATATTTCGAAAAGAGGCTCGAGCTATTAATCTTAAAAACCTTTTGCCATGAAAATAAATCTGTTTAAAGTACTGCTTTACGATTTTCTGATAGTGATATCCGTAAATGCCTTTCTGTATTTTCTGCTGGTGCTGGTTTTCAACGACGACCTGAGTGTGTTGCGCCACGGCGACGAATTTGCCCTGATGACACTTGCCGAACTGAGCGGGATAGTTTTTTTCGCTATTCTGTTCATTATTTCTTATTTGCTGCCCCTCTTCTACATTCAGAAGAGGCATATTGAGACCAAAAGTGCTACGGAATTGTTCTGGCGTTTTATGCCTCTGGTGGCGCTTATTGCTACGGTATTTGCCGGTTTTGTGATGATGATAGGCGGTCTTTTCGACAACAAAGGTCTTGTTGGCGAAGCCTGGGTGAATATTTGGCTGATTTACGGCATTTCGTATACTGGGCTGGTGGCCTTTGTGTATCTGGTGAAACCTAAGAATCAGATAAAAGAGTAGACGCAGATTTTCTGAATGTAGACGCAGATAAATTATGATGTTTATGATGAACGCGGATTATGTTATTTAGACGCAGATGTGTTATGATGATTATGATTTGCACTGATTTTAGGAGCTATTACACAGAGATTCACAGAGGAGACACCAAGGTTCACAGAGATTAATTATCATACAATATCAAAAATTAAATCATAATAAACCATAAGCAATCCGCGTAAATCAGCGTCCAATTTAACCAGAAACAATAGCCATGAAAACCCCCAAACCCTATATCACCCTCCTGTACGTCGGCTTGTTTGCCATTGCCATGGGATATCTGGAAAGCGCCGTGGTGGTCTACATACGTGCCTTGTATTATCCCGATGGCTTTGCCTTTCCGATGAGGCTCATCAGCAGCCAGATTATGATGACCGAGCTATGGCGCGAAGCCGCCACCATGGTGATGCTGCTGGGCGTAGGTTGGCTGGCAGGCAAAACGGCCCTGCAACGCTTTGCTTATTTCATTTATGCCTTTGCCATCTGGGATATCTTCTATTATGTTTTCCTGTGGGCGCTGATAAGCTGGCCGCAATCGCTGCTGACCTGGGATGTGCTCTTCTTTATTCCTACCACTTGGGTAGGTCCGGTAATAGCTCCGGTGATCAATTCGCTGACTATGATATTGCTGGCGTTGGTAATCATTTTAGGCAGAGACGTTCCATGGAACGTCTCTACGAAAAGGATGGTATGGGCCCTGTTAATCGCCGGGTCTATCATCATTATCTTTTCCTATACCCTCGAATATTCACAGTTTATTTTGCAACGCTATTCGTGGCAAGATTTGCTGGTGGATGGTATCAGCAAAGAAATGCTGATATCGGGCACCCAATATATGCCTCAGAAATTCCCCTGGTGGATTTTCCTGATAGGAGAGTCTATGCATTTGGGGGCGGTGGGGATGATTTGGAGACAGAAATTTTCCCGCAGATAGAATGGAAAAATTTAACCATTTGACAGATCGCAAAAGATTATTTGAAAAGATTAAATCTGAATTTTAATACCCGGAATTAGTTCGCCAATTTTTTGCCTCAGTCCGCCAATTGGCGGATGAAATTGCCGAACTAATTCCTTTAAATATTGCTAAAATTCTCTGCTTTCTTTTCCATCCTTTAGGACAGGAGGCAAAGAAAAGAAGGCCGAGAATTTTAGAAAAAAAAACTCCCGCAGACACATATCCTCCGGGAGTTTTTTCATACTAAGATCCTGCCTGTCGCCTATTTAAGAATCATAATATTTATTTTTTATGTTAACACTTTTTTTTATTTAGCCGGTCATACGGCCAAAAATCATTTCAACAAGATTAATTATTGTATTTCATATTATTACAAAGGTTTTTGCCAAAAACCCTTCCATAACTATTGAAGAGGAAAAAGTAGTTATTGAAACGGTAAAAATTGTTATTGAAGCAAAACAAATGATTATTGAAGCTTAACCAATGATTATTGAAGCGGAAGAAATAATTATTGAAAAGGCACCCATAATTATTGGAACAACAACAATTCTTATTTATACGACTTCAATTTTAATTGAATCGGCATCAATGTTATTTGATGCTGCACAAATAAGGGTTGAAGCCTTAACCATAGTAATTGATACGGCAACCATAAAAATTGATGCAAAAACAACAATCATTGATGCCACAAGAATAACTTTTGGTAAGCCACCAATAACTTTTATTGATTTTTCGGCAAATCCTGCTGTAATTTTCATCAGGAATAACGCACAGGGCGTTGGGAAGGGAACAATGAATATACTATCCCGGATTTTCTTTAGCTAACAGGGATCTCAGTATGTCAAAGAACGATGTAAGGAGTTAGAAATGAAGTGAAAAGGCAACAACTTAATTGTTTTAGATACAAAGTAAAATAATAACTTTACGACATGCAACAATGAAATAGTTGTTTTAAAACAACTATTCTGTTAAGGATTAAAAATCATGTGTTTACAGTTAATTATTTACCAGAATGAAAAGCAATGGATCGCCAATCGTTTCAGGGAAATGATGAAATGGCACGGATTTCCATTGCAGTATTATTTGAACTCTACTGACATGCAGCGCTGCAATTGGGACAAAATCATGGCGGGACCCACCAACATGAAGCTCGATACGCTTTTTGCGATATTGGGATCGTGCGGTGGCAGCTTACCCGATTTGATCAACATTCCTCAGTTGGCGCATACGATATGTCCCCTGAGAGAAGAGCGTGAAAAACTGAATTCTTACTACGAAAGCCTGAAAGTTAAATAGGTTTTTCGGCTCAGCATCTTATTTGCCGACAGCAGCGATATACTGCTTGCCATGTAGCCGCTATGCCCTGAATCAAATAGACCATGACCCGATCGGAAAAGGGAAGTGAAAAAAAAGAAGGATTATTTATTTGAAATGGGAATTAGTTGATTTTTGAGATGAGGAAGATTATTTTACTCCGCTAAATTTTTTATCAACTCTATCTCAACTTTCAATTCTTCCAAT
>CAZNRQ010000316.1:0-4563 GCA_964574845.1 uncultured Bacteroidales bacterium | reverse complement strand
GAGTGGACCACTTTGTCGCGGAATTACTGGACCAGTTTGCGCGGAATTTCCAAATGTGTCTGCAAAATGCCCAATCGTTAGAAATTTTTCGTTTCCCGTGGCAGTATATATCCCACTTATCATTACCCAATTCATAGTATCTGTTATGAAAAAATCTGCTTGTATTTGAGGAGAAACATTAAATGGATACCAATCCCATCCACTTCGGTATAAAGAATCTGATGAAATATAAATTCCAAGATGCTTAACTGCCCAACTGCTTCTTTCTGCCAAGGAAACATAAAATGAAACCTTATATTGTGTTCCATTTTTTAAAGGAATCATTAGTCGGGTTTGAATATATTCCCACCAGTTTCTTCCATATGCAGGTTCAATACCATAAGCAATTAATCCACAATACCCTACTCCAGATTTTGCTTCCTGATATCCCATGCCATTAATAGGGACACCTATAGTATTAGAGCTGCCACATTCATTTAAATAATCCGGAGTGGTAAAATACATAGCAGAATACCAACCTAAGCAATAACGAACATAATCGAATCCTCCAGGTTGAGAATAATTGGGGGGGCAAGTATCATAAATTTCAAAGTCTCCATTATAGACAAGGTTAACCTGGCTATTTGCAGTTTTGGTTGTAAAAATTAAAAATAAAGTAATATAAAAAAAGGTTCTAAACAATTGTTTCTGTTTTATAATAAAATTAAAACTGAAATTTACAGCTTTTCACTGTATTGGCAAAATTAATTGCTTTTTTTGTGGTTGGGTTGTTATTTTTTGCTGCAGGCGCAGCGCTGTCGGAAATGTTCGGTTGGGTTTTTATAAGTTGATTTATAGTAGGAAACATCCAAAAGTGGCTTTATTAAGCACAAATAAATGCAACGGCTAAGAACCAAACAAGAAAAACACTGATGGGGATAGAAAAATGGGAACATTGAAAAAGAATAAAAACTCATTAAAAAAAGGGCTTCACCTTACGGATGAAGCCCTTATAAATTGATTTCTACACCACCGTCGCTTTCTCCGCTACGCTGAGTTGTTGAGGCTTAATTGATTTTTTGTCCACGTAAACCACAATATACCAAACGGTTTTGCCCAGATCGGCAGCTTCCAGATAGTGGGTAAATTTTCCTTTTTGGGCAATGCCCAAATATTGCATTTTTTTGATGTCGGTAGGTGGTACGTCACTAACTAAAGCATACACATCAGTGTGTTTGGCCTTGTAGGGCAGCGGATTTTTTTTGGTTTCGCTGTTCACAATATCCAAAACATGTTGCAAATGTGTGCCAACATCAATCTTTAGTATCACCGGACGTGAATTGTAAACATTGATTGGAGGTTCGGCATGTCCGTCGTCAATACCTTTGATGCCGAATTTCAATAATTTAGCCTTACCAATATCATCCCCAATGGCATTCTGAATTTGTTTGGCCCATTTGTCCACAAAAATGCCTTTAATTTCGGTTAACCCGGTTTTAATCTGTACGGTGATATCCTTTACTTCCTGCAGTGCCAAATCGCGTTTGTAAACATTTTTTTGCACATCATCTACTTTGGTTTGCATAGCAGCTGCAGTAGGGTCAGGATTAGGAACTATGGTGTCATTTAGCTCCATGGCCTTTATTTTGTCGTTCGAATCAACAATAACCTTTGAGTCGGTCATACCGGTTTGATTGGAGGTTACTATTGTTTTCTTCTTTAATTTTTTTGTGCTCATTGTATGTATTTTTTAATTAGAAAATAATTATTCTTAATAATATGTCGGTTTCTATTTCCTGATTTTGGCGGAGGTCGTCCGAAATGCGATTGGGTTATTCCCTCTTCTGTCGCTGGCTTTCCCTTTTCAACAGTAACCATGCCCGACTCAAGTGGAATCATTCCCTCTTCCATGGGAAGATTACCACTTTTACAAGGAATCATTCCCTCTTTACAGGGAGCAGCTCCCTTCGAAAATGGAATCTTTCCGCTTTTTAGCGGTGCCTTTCCATCTTTAAGTGGAGTCATTCCGCTTTTAAACGATGGGCTTCCCTCTTCAAGTGGAGGCATTCCCTCTTCAAGTGGAGGCCCTCCACTTTCAAGTGGCAGAGCAAAACTTGAAGCGGGCAGGATGTTTTGAAAACATTTTTTAGTTGAGCAATATGTTGATTTTATATCACTTGAATGACTTAAAATGCTGATACAGTCATTTTTTTTATCAGCAGAAGTATTAAAATTAACTCTGCTGAGGCACAATTCTGAACTATTTTTAGCAAGTGATTTCACTGATCAATAATTTGTACTAATATAGAAATACAAATGTACGATCTCGAATGGGGGCTTGTCAATAGGTTAATGCCCAGATAGCCTAAGAAAAGGCCTATAAAAAACTAGGCATTTGCCTAGTCGAAAAAATATAAATGGTGCAAGAAAATAAAGTTTTTAAAGGAATTATAGTCTCTAAATAATCAAATCAACATCGGATAGAAGCAATAATTGTGAAGCCAATACAGCTATTGTGTTAATTGTAAGTATTAAGTTGTTATCCAAGCAATAACGCAATAAAGAAATATCGTTTTTAAACCCCATCTTTTTCATGACATCAGCTTTGTGTGTGCTTACAGTTTTGGGTGAAATGTCCATTTCAACTCCAATTTCTTTATACGATTTACCCTCCGAAAATTTTATCATTACTTCTAATTGCTTCTCTGTAAGAGATTCATGAGGTTTAGAAGATAGTTGATTAGTTTGATTATTTTCAAGAATTTCGTAAACTTTTTGGGAAAAATAATTTCTTCCTGAGGCTATTCTTTTTATTGCTAATTCCAATTCTTCTAAAATCACATCTTTTGTAAGATAACCATTAGCCTTCTGGCTTTTTGCTTGACTAATATGTTTTTCAGAATTAGAAACACTCAACATCAATACATAGGTAGCAGGCCATTTTTCTTTTATAATTTTAAGCAATTCAAGACCCGATATCCCAGGCATAGAAATATCTAGTATTGCGATGGTAAATGTTTTTTTTGCTAAAATCGATAAGGCTTCGTTTGCATTACTTGTTTCATGGATGTCAGTAATATCTTCCATTTTATCAAGCACTTTTCTGATACCTGCCCGCAAGACAGGTTCATCATCACAAATTAGTATCCTCATATCTGTGGAATTTTAGGTAAAGGTAAAATAATCTTTATTTGGGTGCCAACGTTTTCAGTACTATTGATGTAAAAATTAGCGCCTATTGAGTCTGACCGTTTTTTCATACCTACAATTCCAAAGGATTTTATTGAGTTTTTATCTTTATCAGTTATTCCCACACCATTATCCGATATGGAAAACTCAATCGAATTATCGATTCTTATTAATCGTATTTCAACTTCGTCAGCATTCGCATGTCGCATAATATTGGTCAACGATTCCTGCAATATTCTATAGAAATGAAGCGAAATATTGCGATCTAGATTTATTTCAGTATCAATTTTTTTTCTTACGATCAAATTATTTCTTTTTTCAAATTCACAAATTAGTCCCTCCAATGCTTTTATAATGCCCACGTCGCCGACTACATTATTTTGGAGTCGGGTAGTAAGTTTTCGCACACCATCAAATGATTCGTTTATCATTTCAATCAGCTCATCCATTTCTGAAATCAAAATCTTATTTGAAGTCTTAGATCGTAACATGCCTAACCCTAATTTTATTGCAGAAAGTTTCTGCCCCAATTCGTCATGTAATTCCAGTGAAATATTATTTCTTTCATCCTCCCTCACATCTTGAAGAAATTCTGTGAGTTCCTGCAAATGATTGTTCAATTCGTTCATTTTAATTTCGTCTTCCTTTTCTTTCGAAATGTCCCTTTGCATCAAAACATAACTTTCGGGGGCTCCATTATCATCCAGAATGGGGAATCCAATCGTTCGAATATGTAGCAATTCGTCCTTAAATTTTGGATCAAATTCCTTAGGATTATAATAGGAGTATCCTATGTTTATCGACTCTCCTTTTTTAAGTTTCTCAAACTCCTTATCCAGCCCTTGCTTTGCAAATTGGGGATCGGTGAATAGACAAAAGGTGTCAGGCGGAGTAGCCTGGAATAAATCAAAATGAGCCTGATTAACTTTTTTGGTGATACCGTCTTTATCAAATATCTGTATAGACAAAGGGTTTTGGTCAATGATTTTTTGCAATAACTGCTCGCGAAGCATGCTATTGGCCAGATTGTTTTTGCAATTATTGTGTCGCTCATTGAATTCTGCCAGCTCTTCATCTTTGCGCTGAAGCTCTCGTTTCAATTCATCTTTAGTCATGTTATTGTAGTTCATAAGAAGGGTTTTGTGGAAACTACAACAAAAATAAAAGATATTTGGAATATCAAATCATAAAATCAATAATTCCCTGCGTTTTGCAGGAATTATTGCAATAGGTAATGTAAAGAGGGATAATGCTTAAGAAAGAAGGTTTTTCTCAGACTTTCGTCTTCGCTTCCTGCCAAAACACTTCCATTTCGGCCAGCGTAAGGTCCTGAATTTTGCGCTGGGATAGTTTGGCCTGCTCTTCTATATAGGCAAAACGTTTGATAAATTTCTT
>CAZNRQ010000315.1:0-4567 GCA_964574845.1 uncultured Bacteroidales bacterium | reverse complement strand
CTTTCAGGTATTCCAAAGTAAAGATTATCAGGCAGTTATGTGACTGCAAAGATACACAAAATAATTTAAGAAATACAAAATAATAGAAAATATTTTAGCCCCCGTCAGGGGGCTTTTTTTTGTTTTTTTTGTTTCTAAAAGGGATGAAGTTGAAATTAGCACGGAGGCACAGACATACTCTTTTGCAAACGGGTTTTTGTGTGTGGGTTGTGGGGTTTGCAAATGTGTATGGCTGTGCCGGGGTTATTCATGGGTATAATGCTGTTGCTTTAAAGAGATGCTGTTGCTTTTAGCACTGGGGCGGCAGGCAAACTCTTTTGCAAGCGGGTTTTTGAGCAGGGGTTTTTGAGGGGTTTGCAAAGGAGTTTGACTGGGAGGGGTGGGAGCAACGGATTTATGTGCTCGGATTGAAAATCCTTATATCTTTTAATGATGGATTAAATAATTTTCCATGACAGTAATATTGACATTTTGCAAAGGAAACTGACAAATTGCAATAATAATAGGTGTCAATTTGGCGGGAATTACACGTTATTCATAATTGGCAATCTATTTGCAGAGCAAAAAGACAAAACGATTATTATGGATAATAAAAGTACACCTAACATTTTTAATTTTGAATATCTTTTAAAGGAATTATCAAATTTATTGGCTAATGACCCTGCATCTGCGCCTAGATTAATGGAGAATTTAATGAATGTTGATTATGATTTTGAAAATAAAACAGGTTTTTACAAATTACTTAATGAGGAACAGAGAGAACTCTGGCGCAAGATTTATTTAAGACGAAGAAAAAGTCCTGAATTTGATTTCCAATTTCAAAAGGTACTTATGTTAGCAGCAGGAATTGCTGGTTTAGCTTATGCCGCTATAAAACTTTTTGAAAACCTTAATGAATAATTTGACTGTTTTGTAGAAACAGTCTGAGTGCAGCTAAACCATGAATTAGCAATTTGTATAACCAAAATTTTTTGCATATGGAAAATAGTATACTATTAAATGCTAGCTATAGCAATGGATTGAGTATCTATGCAACAGAAAAAAACGCTGATTTGTTAACAGGTGTGGTTGCAGGATGTCTAATCGTTTTGACTATAGTCGTAGCTGTAAAAATTCTTAAATAAAAAAAGGGCTGTCATTGATAAATAATGACAGCCTCTTTTTATTTTTGACCTTTTAATTTAGCTTTTTTTATTGAATCAATTTTTTCTTGATCAGGTGCATTATGGTTAGGTGCTACAAAAGAATTTGTTTTAACAGATTTCTTCGATGTATCTTTCGTTACACCTTGACTCGAACCAACTATTCCAGAAACAGAGGTTTTACTTGAAATTTGTGTTGTGTCTTTTGCTAAAGCACTGTCATTAATTGTAGTTTTTATTTCCTTTGCATTTTCAGTTATGGGTGCTTGTGAATTGTAGCAAGAACTGAACAAAAAACATATATATGCTGAATTAATTAGCAATAATAATTTTTTCATTTTTAATAATTTTTGAATTGTTTTTTATGATTAAGAAATAAGTTCCTATTGAAAGATTTGCTTTATTGAATGAAAAAATATTTTCACCTTTTAATGATTTACCAGTAAAGAGTTCCTTTACAACATTACCGGAAGCATCTATAACATCTATATCAAGGACAATTATTTCCTCAGTTGTAAATTCAATATTAAATGTTTCTATAATAGGATTTGGAAAAACCTTAAATTCATTTTTATTTTCACTATTATTTATACCAGTAATTGTGTTATCATGAATTTCTGCAATCCAGCTATCCCATGAATTTGAAGATGTACCATACATACCATTCATCCAAATTGAAGGGGTGGAACTATTATGTTTTCTTGCTGTGCCTGTATAATCGCCCCAGCGTGAAATGCCTGAGCTTTGTAATTGGTTAACATAACTCGAACTCGATTTTACTAATGTAGAGGTTGACCAATTCATATTGTTATCACAATTTATAACTCTTACTTCAGGATAAATACTTGCTCCACTTCTTCCAAATCCAATCATTACAGATTTATCTGTTGAAGTAGTGGCATAAGAAACTACTGATGGGTATGAATATGCCAATCCTGAAATGCCAAATATACTTGAAGTATTTGACAGGGTTGAAACATTCAATCTATTATAATTTATTCCGTTATAAGTATTACCTTGGTCGGAATGAAATACAAAATGAATAATACCATTCATATAAAACCCACTTAACGCCCTGCAAGCACCATTATCAAGTAAAACAGTTGTTCCTGATTGCTGTGCATCAGCAGCAGGGGAATAGGTAGTTGTTGAAACACTATAGTAATTGAGAGAAGGAGTTCCTGTCATATCATCTGTAAGATCATATAAATTTATTGTAGATGCTCCACCTGAAGTAGTAGAAACCAAATAACAACCGGGACCATAAGTATTACCTTGACCATAAGAAACAGGCAATAATGTAAAAGGGGAACCCTGAATACCAGACCAAGTTTGTGCATTTAGATTAGCGCCAGAATATCCATCCCATTTGTTTATTTGCCAAAGCACAGATTGATTATTACCTCCACTGTCATAATATAAATTACCAGTTATATAAAGTTCATTATTTGACACAGCCAATTTTGGATAATCAAAAGCACTATTATCATTAAGGGGATTCCCTGAAAGTTGATAATACCACCATCCTCCTGTTGCAGGGTTATTCGTTTGCGAGAAAAAGATTAATAAATGCGTATTGGAAGAATTAAGAGGATGAATATAATCCTGACAGAAAAAAATAAACCTGTCTGCTCCTGGGTCATATATTACAGCAGGATCACAAATGGCATTTACAGTATTATCATTAATAAAAGTCATTAAGTCATCATAATAAAGAGAATTTCCTGAAATATCGTCAATCTCTAAAGTAGTATTTGCAACACTAACTACTATTCCTCCATTTGAAATTGCTATTTGATTATCCATAGGAGTACATCCATTATTTGCGTTACCCCACCAATTAGTGCCAACAACAGGGGTTACACTTTTAGTTGAAATCTCGGCGCTTGTATCTGTATTGTTCTTATCTTGCAGTTGCTGTAATTTTAATTTATCACTTTTAATTTTTTCAATTAAAATTTGGTCAGGAGCCTCTTCCTTATCAGTTTCAATAATTTTTTTTGTCAAAATTGGTCTCCATTTAAGATCAGCACTTGGAGGGTTAACAGCACCCTTACATTGAACAGTGAACATTTCAGATTTTGTTGCACTACCGATTTTTTTACTCTCATCAAGTTTGATTTTTTGTACTTGTGCGAATGAGCTCAAGCCAGCAAAGGCGAGCATAATAATAAAAAGTAATTTTGTTTTCATAGGTTTGTGTTTTTTTGATTTATTGACATTTATAAGGGTCGGGTGAATTAGCTGCCCAATTGCCCGGTTCATAGCAAAAGTTTAATTGCACTGATTGAATACTCCAAATTATTAAATCATCAACGCTTGTTCCTCTATTACTGTCGGGGGCTTTTTCGCTGACGACAGTATGGGGCGCAACATTTGCGAAATAGACATATTCGATTTTATAAACTCCGCCTTTCGCTTTCATATAATTGACTGATGTTTTAACTGAACTAAGCGTATAGTCAGTATTATTTGTAAGTTTTAGATACAAGTCATAAATTCCGCCAGCTTCTCTATATGTATAATTGCTTCGAGAAAGGGTAATATATTTGTACCAGTTATTCCTGACATCTTTTTTTATGGTTTCAGTTTGATCAGTTTTTGCAACTGTAGTTGTTGTGTTATTCTCACCATTTGAAACTGTAGCATTTTGAGCAGGACTATTTATTGAAGTAGATTCTGATTTAACATCATTTGCTGTAATTGTCGCTGATTTGGTGCTATCAATTTGACTTGAACTTTCAGAAGTATTATTACTTTGCTTACTGCCGCAACCAAGAAATATTATTGCAATAACCACTGCAACTATTAAGGAAAGCTTTTTATTCATATCTCATAATTTTTATTTTTGGGTTAGTTTCAATTTACAATCTATTCCAAAAAAATACCATCCTTTAGTATAAGTAATTTTTTAATCAGAACAAGATGCACTTTCAATACTACATCCTAATGAACTAGTTCCAGAAGGCCCAGTCAATTTTATTTTGAAACTCTTTGATTTTCCTTTTGGAAAATATTCATAGACTGTTCTCGTCACTGTACTGATTACAGAACCTGTTTTGCTATAATAATTAATACTTAATACGGCATCTTTAAATGATGCAACTGTGGCGGAATTTGCAATAGTGCCTTCTACAACCCAGTCTCCTATTAGGTTTTTTCTATATGTTGCTTGCAAAGTAAGAAACGAAGTAGGATTTGCTTTTTCTTGTTCTTCTAATGTCGTTTTAGTTGCTTCATAAGTCGGAGTACTTTTACTGGAAGTTGAGGAACCAGAGTTACAGCATGTAAATGCAAATGAAAGTATTGATATAACAAGTAAAATTTTTGATTTCATTTTTATTAATTTTTATTTTTACTAAATGTAAGGTGATTCATCATCGCTCCTTTTATTTAAGTTGCTTCTGATTTCTCATTTTAAAATT
>CAZNRQ010000314.1:0-4585 GCA_964574845.1 uncultured Bacteroidales bacterium | reverse complement strand
GAGGATAAGTCATGCTTTCGCACATTTTTTCTATGCCCCGGTGAATATATCCACAATGTGGTATCAGGGATTTCACCATTTCACCTTTCAGTGAAACTTCAAAACGCAACACTCCATGGGTGGAGGGATGCTGAGGGCCCATATTAATTATGTATTCCTCGTTTTCCTGAAATTCTGCTATTATCTTGGTTTCTTCGCTCATAGCAAGTATTATCGTTCAATAATGTTAATTTCATCTTTATAATCTTTCCTCAGTGGAAATCCTTCCCATTTTTCATCCAGGAATATCCTGCGCAGGTCGGGGTGATTATTAAATTTGATTCCAAAAAGGTCGAATATTTCTCTTTCGTGGTACTCTGCCGTTTGCCAGATATCCGAAACGGTATCGAAGGTAGGATTATCGCGATCAGCAGTTCTTACCTTAAGAACCAGAGAATGATGATGCACAGATGAGGTGATATGGTAAACTACTATCAAATGGTTGTTTAAGTCTAACCCGCTTTGGCAAAAAAGATAGTCGAAAGCTGTATCAGGCGATTCTTTCAGAGTTTTACACAAATCATGTATTTTGTCAACAGGAATAACAGCATCTGTAAACTGTTTGTTTTCGGCAAATTCCGCTTCGGGAATCAGCGCGATAATTTTTGATTTTATTTCTTCGTTGGTCATGGTTCTTTATATAAAATCAGCCGTTGGATCTTTACGTTTGATGCGGAAAGTTTCAGTCTTAATTTTACGCTGAAGCTGCATTACACCATATAAGAGTGCTTCGGGGCGGGGAGGGCAGCCGGGAACATATACATCCACCGGAATCACGTGATCGACACCTCTTACCACAGAATAGGAATTATAGAAAAAAGGACCTCCCGAAACGGCACAGGCACCCATGGCTATTACATACTTTGGATCGGCCATCTGGTCGTATAACCTTTTTAATACCGGAGCCATTTTATGAACAATGGTCCCGGCCACTACAATCACATCCGCCTGACGGGGACTGGCACGGTAAACTTCTATGCCAAAACGCGAAAAATCGTGACGGGATGCACCGGCAGCCATCATTTCAATACCGCAACAACTGGTGGCAAAGGTCAAAGGCCAAACTGAATTGGCACGGCCCCAATTAATAATATCGTCGAGTGTTGTAAAAATTATATTCCCGTTGGGGTCTTTGAAGGTTTCGAGGGTTTCATTGTCATTAAACTCCTCATATTTTATTCCTTTTATTTTTATTCCCATTTTAAAGCTCCTTTCTTCCATGCATAAATTAGTCCCAAACCGAGAATGAAAAAGAAAATAAGTATTTCGACAAATGCCCGCATACCTATATCCTTCATTACTACAGCCCATGGAAAAATAAATACTGTTTCCACATCGAAGATTAAGTAAATAATTGCAAAAAGATAATACCCTACATTAAACTGTATCCAGGTCAATCCCTGGGTTTCTATACCGCATTCGTAGGGTTCGAATTTGACGGCATTCTTTGATTTTGGTGAAAGAAAGTAAGAAAATGTAATAGCACCTCCTACCAGAACTACCGCCACTATAAAAAATAATACTAATGATTCGTTGTTCATTTTTTTCGAATTATACCGATTTAGCTTTTAATTTTTTTCTCGGCAAAAATAGATTTTTTTTTCAAAAACAAAAAAATTAATCAATTTTATTATTTATCAATAAAAATAAGCAGGAATATCACCCAAGGATGAAACTTCATTTAACAAAACCAGGTGTTTTAAAAGAATTCGCGAGAATAAAATCACTTTAATCAGCCTATTTGTAAGCCCTAATATATAATGTGTAATTTTGCTGATTAAATTTAATGGGTGTGGAAATTTTCTGGATAAAAATTACGGGACTTGTACAGGGAGTTGGTTTCCGACCCTTTGTATACCGAATTGCCCATCAATTTCACATCAAAGGAACTGTTGAGAACCGAAACGACGGCGTTATTATTGAAATGCAAGGTAATTCTGAACTTCTGGAAGCTTTTATTCACGCACTTAAAACTGAAGCCCCTCCGGCTTCTGCTATAGACTCTGTTGAAATTGACATTGTTACTTCTGACGCAATATACAATGATTTCCAGATAATAAAAAGCACAAGTGTTTCAGATTCTGTCACCGAAATTAGTCCTGATATTGCTGTTTGTAAGGACTGTCTAGAAGACATGAAAGCTCAACCACACCGTCTCTCCTACCCATTTATCAATTGCACGAATTGCGGACCCCGTTTTAGTATTATCCGCGATCTCCCTTACGACAGAGATAAAACGACCATGCAGCCTTTCGAAATGTGCGATGTATGCCGAAAGGAATATAGCGATATCGCCGACCGCCGTTTTCATGCGCAACCCGTGGCATGCAACCATTGCGGCCCGGTTTATTCTATACATTATAATAATGCCACCCATAATGATCTCAACACATTGCTAACCATTGCAGCGGATTTGCTTAGAGCAGGCAAGATTCTCGCCATAAAAGGCATGGGCGGGTATTTTCTGGCCTGCAGTGCACTTAATGAAGATGCTGTATATGATCTCCGGGTTCGAAAAAAACGCGATGCCAAGCCTTTTGCGGTGATGTTCAGAGATATTTCTAACCTCAATGAATATACTTTGGCCAGCCCGGCCGAAGAAGAACTAATCACTTCGTGGAGGCGGCCCATTGTGCTGCTCAGGCAAACCCACCGCATGGCTTATGCAGTGAACTATAATCTCGACAAACTGGGCGCCATGCTGCCTTATATGCCTTTTCACTACCAGTTGTTCGAAGTAACAGGACTGAAAGCGCTGGTGATGACCAGCGGCAATATTTCGGACGAACCCATCATTATTGATGATGCTATTGCTTTGGATAAACTATCCGCAATTGCCGACGCTGTGATTACATATAACCGTGAGATATACAATCGTTGCGACGACTCGGTGGCCTTTGTTAGTTTGGGGAAAACTCAATTTATCCGGCGTTCGAGGGGGTATGTGCCGGCACAAATAACCCTAGGTTTTGAGGTGGATGGTATTATCGCTACCGGCGCCGAGCTAAAAAACACCTTCTGTCTGGGCAAACAAAACAAAGCAATTATGAGCCAGCATATAGGCGATCTGAAGAACCACGAAACTCTGGAGTTCTATTCCGAATCTCTTGAGAGATTTAAGAGACTATTCCGTTGCGAACCAAAAACCATTGTTAGCGACTTGCATCCGGATTATCTTTCTACTCAATTTGCTCAGAAAAGTGGTTTGCATCACATTCAGGTGCAGCATCATCATGCGCATATTGCTTCGGTGATGGCCGAACATGGTATCAACGAAAAAGTGATAGGCGTAGCCATGGATGGCGTCGGACTGGGAACAGATGGAAATATCTGGGGTGGTGAAATTTTGGTATGTGATTACCAGAGCTTCGAAAGTGTTGGGCATTTCGACTATGTGCCTATGCCCGGAGGTGATAAAGCCAGCAAAGAACCCTGGCGCATGGGAGTGGCTTATCTTTACAAATATTATGGACGGGATTTTCTGGATTTGAATATCCCTTTTGTGAAGAATCTCGACTTAATAAAGACAGAACTTCTACTTCTGGGAATTGATACAGGTATCAACTCCCCGTTAACCAGCAGTTGTGGACGTTTGTTTGATGCGGTGGCTGCTATTATGGGAATTTGTGAATATCAGGTTTATGAGGCCCAGGCTGCTATGAAGTTGGAAGCGATGACTGCTGAAAATGAAACGAAAATATTTTACCCGATAGATGTAAACAGTGACGGTGAAATTGATTTTGGTGTTGCAATCAAAGCCATTGTGGAGGAGATTGGAGCAGGTGTAACTTCGGAAATGATTTCTCAAAAATTTCATAATACTATAGCGACAGCAATTTTTTCGGTTGTTTTGGAAATACGTAAAAAACAAAAGATCAATACAGTTGTTTTATCAGGTGGATGCTTTCAAAATCATTACCTTTTGGAACAAACCGCGCATATGCTTATTTTAGACCTGTTTAAAGTGCTGGTTCACGAAAAAGTTCCTGCCAACGATGGCGGTATTTCGCTGGGACAACTGGCCATTGCGGCACATCAAAAATAGACTTAAAATTACTATTGCGTGTATCATGCTAAACTAGTGTATTTTAAAGTCGTAATTTAGATTTCGAAAGCCATGCTTCACAGCTTAAAATCGATGCTTCACAGATTAAAATCAATGCTTCAGAGTCTGAAATCGATGCTTCACACATTAAAATCGATGCTTAATGAAGTGAAATCGATGCTTCATTGACTAAAATCGATGCTTCACAGGCTGAAATTCGAGCTTGATATATAAGCTAAGGCGGTGTTAGATGAAGTGTGTCGGGGATGGAATCAAGGTGAGTGTAATTGTTTTCAAATAAAATCTTACCTACCTGAAGAGCTTTTTTATTAACCGTTGATTTTTAATCTAATTCGAAAAAAAAGGGGCTGACTTTAAAGCCAGCCCCTTTTGAGGAATATTTAGCAAGATTACTTTATAATCTGAATCTTGCGGGTGAAAGTTTGTTTTTCGGTGGTCACTACTACAAAGTAGATTCCCATACTGTAAGCAGAAGTATTC
>CAZNRQ010000313.1:0-4592 GCA_964574845.1 uncultured Bacteroidales bacterium | reverse complement strand
TTTACCGTATTTTTCTGCCAATGAAAGGAAACGCAAGTTATGTGGCGTTAATGTTTTCTTCAATTTTATTTTGTCTTTCTATTCTTCTTAAATTTCTCAAAATTATTAATTCAGGTACTATAAAAACTGCTGAAGAAGCAACCATAGTAACATAAAGCTAGATTGTACAAACAATACTCATCCCATCAGTCTTTCCAATGAATGGGCAAATACTGGTTTCCCTAACAAAGTATGCATATAAAATATACCAAATTATAGAGGATGCACTAATTATCAGAAAAATTAATGGCCTTTTAGATTTTATTTTTTTAATAAATAGACCAAAGAGTAAAAAGGCAATACCAATAATAAAAAGAAAAGGCATAAAAATAAGCCATACTCTTTCGACTGAAAATTGAGACGATGTTGAAATTTCAAACATTGAAACTAATGAAAAGAATAATGAAGAAAACGTAATTATTGCAGAGTAAATGACTAGAAAAATTCTTGTACCCTTTATTTTTTTGTCCATAACAATCTTGTTAACTTAAAATGCCACATAACGTTTGTGTTGTACCATTGGTGTTATTTTTACAATATCTCTAGAGTTGGTGTTATCCATTTTTTGTCTTTAGAAAACCTAAAAATCAACTGTTTAACTTTTCTTATTTCTTTATTTATTTTCTTGCGTAAAATTCTTTTCTGCTTAACCACTCCCAAAACTACATATTATTTACAACTTAAAAAACATTTTTGCGGTTTTCTTTTCAATGCATTCTAACCAAACTTTTCAAGCAGCCACAATTTACTGAAATTCTGTGCAATTCCATGGTAAACCCAAAACGCCGTGGAACCTGCGTGAAACGCCGTGAAACCTGCGTGAAATGGAGTGGAACCTGCGTGAAATGGAGTGGAACCTGCATAAAATGGAGTGGAACCTGCGTGAAATGGATAGGAACCTGCGTGAAATGGATTGGAACCCATGTGAAATGGGGAGGAACCAAGGAGAAACAGAACAAAATCAACCGGAAACGCCGTGAAATAAACCCGTAATGGGAAGGAATCAAAATAAAGATCATGGTTTTCAACCAATAATATCTTTAAATAAATTGCAAAACTCTGTTTAACTGATCATTAAAATTTTAATAAATGTTAATAACTTTTTCAATAAACACTGGCTTTTTTAATTAAAAAATTTGTACCTTTGATTTTTAATAAATTATTATTGTAAAAATCAAATTTTATGAAAATTCAAATTCGTTTAGGTCTTCATGAAATAAAAAATTCAGATGCCGTTATAAAAGGTGATCTTTATGCCAAAGGTGTTGATAACAACCCCTATTTCCCCGGTGCAGATATTATAGCCCAGGGAGATGTGGTTAAAACATGTTCGGATAAACTTAAAGGCGCCCTTGACGAACCAAAATCATCCACCAAATCAAGCAGCATCAATATTGCCAGAACAAAATGGGATAAAGAAGTATCTACTTTAACCACAATGGAGGAGCTGGTAGTTAACAATGCAGATGCCACGGATGAGGAAAAAATAAAAATGGTTCAAAGCGCCAACCGCGAAGTGGTTGAACATCCTGTTCGTCAAAAATATCAATTTACTGCAAAAAGAGGCGCCAATTCAGGTGAGATTGATTTTACTGCAGTCACCAAAGATGCTGTTGCTCATTTATATACTTACTGTACCGATCTCGAAACCTTTAAGGATAAAGCCGATCCGTGTTGCAGTGCGGGCGCTAAAACAACGGCAAGCGGTGTTCCCATTGGCAAAGAACTTGCTTTTTTCCATAAAGCCATTTTTGCAAAGAAAAAAATGGATTGGGAAGGTCCGATTTTTTTAACGCCTCTTTAAAATCTTTTTACGTATTCGCCCGCGGGGAAATAATTTCCCCGCGATTATATAACAGAAAGACTTGCCTTGCGGCAAGTCTTTTTATTTTCAACAAGCGGCATTCAAAACGGTTTAATACTCACCGTATTCGCATCCCCCATAGCTTCCGCTGAGTTCATCTATCAAAGTCAGTTTGCTGCCTTTGCTGTATAATTTCACGGTTCCTGCAGCATGCCCCCCGTTCCAGAGTTTGTTATGCTTCTTTTCTCCCATGGGATTTTCATAATTTACCAGAAGCATCTTTGATTTTTCACAACTGAATTCGATTTCCAGCAAATATTTGCTGTTCTCCGAAATGATTTCCCAGTGCAGACTGTATTCATCTTCCACCACATGAAACGTCTGTTTTGAGAACTTCCAGAATTTGGAGAAATTAAATTCCGTAAAAAGTCCATTGTAATAAAAGGCCGTCAGAATTTTTCGATTCAATGGAATGCCAAGAACCACAGGGCACCCCCCGCCAATATCCAAACTTGCCTTAACAGGTTTTCCGCTATTTTTTGAAATAAAATTATTACAATTCAACCATATCCAGGGGTTGGTATAATCGCTTCCCCAGTTCTTATCCTGATAGCCGCAGGACGAATCCGGTTCAACAAGGTACTTTTTGCCATTGAATTCCACCCATCCCTTGTATTCACACGACAATCCCTGTACATGCCAAAACATATTGAACAAACAAAGTGTGGAAAACAAATTTGAGCTTCCGTAACCAACGTTATAGCCTAGTTTTTTGTTTACGGTCAGATCCCATTTCATACTGCCGGCATCTGTCATGCGCTCAGGATAAAAGTTGCTCTCGTCTTTAGAAACGAAAATCTCCCCCTGGAGTGAATTTTCTGTAAGGGTATTACTTCCAAAAGAACAATTCAATTCCTCATAAGATATATTGACATCACTTAAGTTGAAAAATGAATGTAGCTGCGCCTTTTCGTCACCCCAGCTTCCTGCTTTGATCATGGCATAACAAGGTCTTTTGCCTTCTTGTTGGCTCACTTTTTTCTGACCGAATACAATCTCCCCCTTCCATAAACCGGGATTAATCACAAAATACTCAATAAAAAACGGTTTTAATTCTCCCGTATCGGCATCCATACCGGTGAAGGAATGCCACCACCAGTCATAACCTTTTCTTGCAAGTAGCCCTTTTAGTTTATATCCATTTTTGTACATGGCTGTGAAAAATTAATCCTTTATGTAGGTTTTGGCCTCAAACCATGGATCAATATAGGCATCGCTGTGTTTCGAAGGCATCAGGTAGAGGCTGCCTTTTTCTTTCACCACCTTAAAATCCAGTTCATGAACCCATTTGCGGGCTTCTCCCCAAACCCTGGTGACGACAATTCCGGTGGATGCATCATACGATTCGATGCTGAAACCCCATATCGAGTAATTATTCACTTTGTAATCGGAGGTTTTGATATTGTTTTCGCTGATGTAGGATGGCGAGATACAGTCCATCATCTCCTGTCGTTTCGGACCATCTTTTTGATCCATGTAACTCAGGAATTTAGTAACGTATTTCTCAGCCTCGCTACTATTTGATACCTTGGTAGTTTTACATGCACTGCCCAGAAAAACCAGCAGGGTCAATGCCATTAGTGTCTTCTTCATTGTTTTTTTTTACTAAATTACTCAGATTTTCGAACGAAAAAAGAATTCCTCCTAAAATGTTTTCACTAATTTTACATTTAAATACGGGAACCTTGATCAAACTCATACGGCTCATTTCACTGGCTGCACTATTCATAAGCATCACTCACCTCAGCTTCTCACAAAACCTGAAACAAACCATTCGCGGGGTGGTGATTGATAATGTAACCCGCCTGCCTTTGCCCGGAGCCAATGTGATACTGCTCAACACCAATCCCATTGTTGGAGTTACAACGGATGCCAACGGGAAATTCCGTCTGGAGAATGTGGCTGTGGGCCGGCAAAGCCTGAGCGCAAGTTTCATGGGCTATGAAGAATATCTTTTGAAGAATATAGAGGTCAGTTCGGCCCACGAAATGGTGCTGACCATAGAGCTGACTGAAAAGATCTATACCAGCAAAGAAGTTGTGATCACTGCCGGGAACCAAAAGCAGAACACCATCAACGAAATGTCGGTAATCAGCACCCGTCAGTTCTCGGTGGAAGAAACCAATAAATATGCCGGTGCCTGGGGCGATATCTCCCGCATGGCTTCGAGCTTCGCCGGTGTATCCGCTCCTTCTGACGAAAGGAATGATATTGTGGTGCGCGGCAATTCACCCATGGGCATTTTGTGGCGTTTGGACGGAGTGGAGATACCCAATCCCAATCATTTTGCCGAAGTGGGCAGCTCGGGTGGAGCCATCAGCATGATCAACACCAACCTCCTCGACAATTCCGATTTCTCCAGCGGGGCCTTTGCTCCCGAATACGGCAACGCCACTTCGGCTGTATTCGATCTGAAGCTGCGCAACGGCAACAACGAAAAGCGCGAATACATTGCCCAGATTGGGGCCAACGGCGTTGAGTTTGGAGCCGAAGGTCCTTTTAAGAAAGGCAGGCAATCCTCCTACCTGGCATCTTACCGCTACTCCACCGTGGCTTTGTTATCCTATGTGGGCATCAAGATCGTCGAATCTACTCCCGATTTCCAGGACCTTTCGTTCAAACTCAACTTCCCTTTGAAGAAGGGTTATATTTCCTTGTTAGGGGTCGGAGGTATCAGTCGGGCTATTTA
>CAZNRQ010000312.1:0-4597 GCA_964574845.1 uncultured Bacteroidales bacterium | reverse complement strand
ATCAACAAAAGGATTGGGATATAGGTTGAGGTTTTCGGATACTTTGTTCTCGGTATTTTCGGGCATAGACATTTGTTTGCCCGCGGCTGAAGTTCTTCCGATTTTTTGCTCTTTACTTGTTCCAAAATAACCATCCCATGAGTCGAACCGAATACGTGCATAATAGTCTTGTCCATTGATAACGGGTGATATGGTTGTATAATTGTTGCCTGTACTTGAGAGTGATATCCAGTTAGTCATTGCAGGTAATGAGTATTGCAAAGTATAACCTTGAGCCCACCACATGGATGGCCATTCAACGTCAATTGAAGTTATATTATCAGAAAGAGTAGTAATGTCAAAGTTTGTTGTGGTAAAACTACCTACATTGCTTATTCCCAACATGATATTGTTTATGTACGTGACTACCCTACATTCGTATGTTGTCCCGGGCGTCAAATTGTATAACTTTGTTGAATTATTATAAGCGGGTTGGCCTATCCAGGTAGAAGAACCATTTGGTCTTATTTGTATTGCGTACAAATTTGCATTGGGAATCCAAGTCCAGTTTAACTCAGCTGTGTTGCCGATCTCTCTGTTTAATCCAAAGAATACCTGCCCTGTATGAAACATTCCTGTTTGGGTTATACCCCATTGTTGGTTTTTAAATACCATTACTCTGCACTCATAATCAGTTTCGGGTAATAAATTTGATATTTTCACACTGTTGGTAAGCGATGAGGTACCTAACCAAGTAAGATCGCCATATCTCCGATATTGAACAGTATATAAGGTGGCCCAATTAAAATTGTTCCAATTTAACTGTAATGTAGTGCCGATATTATAATTTGTTTCGAAATTAACAGTGGAAGTGGTAAAACTCTCGACAGTGCTGTATCCCCAAAAGGTCCCGTTCTTAAATATTGCTAAACGAAAATCGTATTTGGTATTAGGTTCTAAATTGCCTATTCTGCACTGGTTGGTATAAGATGGAGTACCTATCCAGCTTCCTCCGCTATTTAGGCGATATTGTACAGCATATAAATATGCTCCTGGTACTGCCTGCCACGATAATAATAAAGTACTTCCTATATCCTGCGATACGCTGAAGTAGGGTATAGGTGTGGTGGCTCCGCTGGGTGAATTGGCTACGCCATCCCATGCCCAACCGCTATTTACCGCGGCTATGTGGACATAGTAGGTGGTTCCCTGGGTGGCTCCGGTCCATGTGTAGGTGGTGGTTGGCGAATAAACATAGTTAAATCCGCTTCCCCAGCCCCAACCGTTCCAAAATGGGTACTCGTCAATTTGAACATAGTAGCAGTAAGCTCCCGGACTGGCCGTCCATGTGGCTGTTACGGATGTCGGGGAATCCGCATTAATAGCGAGATTGGTTGGCGGTGCGGGTACTTGTCCGAACGATTTGGCTGATAACAGCACTAATAAAGTAATTGCCAGGAAAACGGTCCATTGGGTTTTGCGGAGCATATTTCCTGATTTGGTGTTTGATTTGTAAATTTTTTCCATGTTAATTTGTTTTTAGTTTATAAGGGGAAAATTTTCGTTACAAATATATGCTCACGGCCAAAGTGCATTCAAGCGAAAAACTACCTGTTTTTACTAGTCTAATAATCTCAATTTCGACCAGGTCGTTTTACCTGTTTTGCTCCAGGTCATTTTACCTGTTTTTAGAAGGTGTGCCGGATCGATATTGTAGCTAACAGCTCTGGTGCTTAAATTTTTAGTGTTTCTCGCAGAAAAATTAGTGAAACACTATTGCGTGAGGCTTGAGCAGGATATTATTTTTGGAATTCGAAACCTAAAAACCTTTTTTTATAATTAATCAATTCGAAAAAATAGCAAAAAAATTATTAACCAAATCTGAAAAAAATGGCAGAAGAAAACTTAATTTCGATTAGTCTCGATGCAGTTGATCTTGGAAAAATTGACAATGGCATTTCTGAAGTAAAAGGAGTGATTGCAGGTAAACTTATCAACCTGACTCCAGAAGAAAGAAAAACCCACGGCAGGGTGGCCGAAGAAACCGAAGACTGGATTTTGCAAGTGAAGGAATATATGCAGCAGAATCCGGATTTGGTGATGAGCCACATCGATGTGGATGAATTTGTGAAAGATTTTGATGCCCGCAGAGCATTGTTGCCCCGCTATCGCGAGCTGGAACAAATCTTTTCAATGGTAGACGATACTATGTTGTTGTTAGGCACAGATCTCTATCATAATGCTCTTATGTTCTACAAAGGACTGAAAGCTCTTGCACAAACCGATGCCCCGGGTGCAAAAGTGGTTTATGAAGAGTTGAAAAAAAGATTCCCGGGACGTCACAAATCAGGTAGCCCTGCTTAATCCGTTGCGGTTATTTTAGAAATCAATTTTTGTCAATTTTTCCATTTGATTTTTAGGAGAGGGGACCAGGTCCCCTCTCTGATTTATGATTTCACCCATTTTTAAGATCATTCATGCCCCCCGACACCCCATTTTACCCCTTCGCAAGGGCATGCATGCCCTGATTTACCCCATGCATGGCCTCCGATACTCCATTTTATGCCCTCCGACACCCCATGCATGCCCTCCGATACCCCATTTTTGTCCTTCGACACCCCATGCATGCTCTGATTTACCCCACGCATGCCCTGTTTTACCCCATGCGTACCCTCCGATATCCCATTTTGTCAATTCCGAAGATGAAAAATGTACTTTTTAGGGTAAAAAATCTTTTTATCGAATAAAAATTTCTGATTTTGCCAAATATGTATCTGGATTTCGGAAATTTTTCACGCAAATCCGCCGCGGCGGACGCAAAGAAAAGAAACGCAAAGGACGCAAAATAATTTCTGCGTCCTTTGCGTAAAACTTTGCGCCCTTTGCGTTTTTCTTCCACTTGAAAATTGAAAATTGAAAATTGAACATTGAATATTGCCCCATAAGGGGTCCCTTCGGGAAGAATTTAAAAAATGCTCAATAATCAATGCTCAACAAACAATGCTCAAGGTCTTTCGGGAATCCTAATTCATATTTTCAGCAAATCGTGGCCTCACCCGCCGGGGAATTCTTTTCAGTGCCGAATTTCTGTTTTTCAAAGGGGCGGCCGCATATTTATACACATGAAAAACCTCTTCGTTCAGGTGGAAAATACTGCCATTCTTCAGTTTTACAACCGTATAATCGTTTCTTGATCCCTTATTCCTGCTGATCACTGCATCTATCTGGCTGTTCTGAAAAGTTTTTTCAATGCCATCTATCGTAATTTTCATTTCGTTTCGCGACATCTTAACGATGATGTTCCTTACAAATCTGTATTGGTACATGCGTTGTCCGAGAATGATTCCGGCATACCCAAGACCGTAGATGAGGAAAAAAATCCGCGCCTGCCAATCCTTAAATGCAAATGCATAAAGCGGGAATATTACTAAAATAGGGATCAAAACGTAAAATGACATACGGTTAAGAATACTTTTTTGTGAGAAAGTATAGTCGGTAGTCTCAAAATCTTTCGCACTCCACTTATGATCGTAGGCCGGGTTTTTCACGTAGCGGTGCAGATCGTCGTTGCGTTTTTGGTAAAGGGCATACGCCAGTTCGGGGATATCTTTATGATAGAAATTGCCCGCAAAGGCATGTTTTTCGCCTTCGCGGAAAAATACCACATGAAAAGCATCCTTGGTGAAGTGAGTTATTTTCAGATAAAACGGAGCATTGATAAGGTAGAAATTGATGCCTTGCCTGTCGATCACAAACGATTGCCGGCTTTCGTGCAATTGGGTCAGCTCTTCAAAAATAGCCGAAAACTCTTCGAAATTCACCTCCTTGTCGATGTCGAATTCGCGAAAATCATCGGTAGTGAAGTCCACACGCAATATCATAAACCCAAAAATAGAGAGATCATGGTACAAATATAAAAAATGCAACCATAAAAATAATGCAAAGGACGCAAAATAATTTCTGCGTCCTTTGCGTGAAACTCTGCGCCCTCTGCGGTGAATCCCCTAAAGGCCTAAAGGCCTAAAGCCTAAATCCCAACCTTCACCCTTATCCCCTCCGAATGCGCCGAAAACTCCGGTGCATACATGCATTGGATGCTGGTGATGCCGTTGGAGAAATCGCCTTTCTGCGCAACCCGCAATGGATATTCGAACACAAAAGTGCCTTTGGGCAAATGCGATATAAAGAAATTGGTGGCGGCATCGCCCGTACTTTCGTAATATCCCAGACCGCCCTGGTACTTGTATTGCGAGATCACGTTGATAGGTTCGAAACCCGAAGCGCGCATATCCTTCATGTGGATGTACTCCATATCGCGGTCAACGCGTAGTTCGATACGAACCTTTATTTTGTCGCCAATCTTTAGTCTGCTTTCAGCAGTAATGGGTTCAATCACGGGGCCGTGGTCAGAATTGCGCTCTACAAACAATTGTTTCACCAGTTTCAACGGAGTTTCCGCAGGCGTGATTTTGTCCAACTGTTCCCAGTACTGCCAGTACAACGCGCCCCAGGCAATGCCATCGGTGGGTTTGCTTACCTTCACATTGCCCATCTCGGGTTTGATGGCTTCATTTAACCATGATGTGCGGAAATAACCCGTTCCTGCCTGCTGTTTTAC
>CAZNRQ010000311.1:0-4601 GCA_964574845.1 uncultured Bacteroidales bacterium | reverse complement strand
CCCTAGCCAAGCCTATTTTTTTTCCGACAAATTATCAATGATCAATTTAAGTTCTGCTTTATGATCATTAAAGGAAAAATTTGATAGGGAAATTTTTGCCAGATCCATAGGTTTGGAACCTGCCGGATAAGAATTTTTCATCATATTGGTCATCAACTCCCATTGTCGGATAGTCTTCACGTTGGGATCAGCGCCTTGAGACAGAAGAAAAATAACCACATTAAAGTTGCCACCGTAAGCAGCATAATGAAAGGGTGTCCATCCATTGGCATCAGCATCAGTTATTTTAGCACCCTTTTAAAATTAATAAAAGTATCCTAATTGTGGCAACCATAAGCTCGCCTCAACCAGGATACGATAAAAAGAAATGTCGTCTTCGCTAAAAATTAATTCTGAAGCCAACATTGATTCCAAAGCTGCTGAAAGGCATCTTGGTCTTTAGTTCTTTATTTGGCTCAGAATCGGGAATAGGTTCGGTGGATTTAGATGTTATCTCCTTTAGATAGACTGTTTCTTTGTCTCTTGTGGTCATTCCTGGCAACATATCCACTCCATTTACGGTACGCTCGGTTATCTTTCCCTTGGTGGGTGAATAAGATAAATTAACCATATTAAGTTCGGCAAAAACCGACATCATATCATTTATATTATATCGAACACCTGCTGTAGACGAAAGGCCCAAAGCAACTCCACCGTTTTGAGTGATTCTCTGGACGGTAACATCACCATCATCGTTTTCATTATAATAGTATTTTATAGAACCAAGACCTACGAGAAATCCAAGTTTTGCATAAGGATCCAGTTTTTCGAGTCCGGCATCTATTACTAAAGTGGGGATGATACGGAACATATTGGCGGAAAGTATGCGATCGCTTGTACGATGCGAGGTGATGGGTCCGATAATGGTGGTAATGTCTGTATTCGCTTTTGTTTTACCACCTAAGAGATAAGTGACATCCAATTCGGCACCGATATTTTTGGTGAACATGTATCCAAAGGCAGCTCCGAAATTCAACCCTTTGCCATAAGACACATCAATTGCTTTGGAAGTTGATTCAACATAACCATTGGTGCTGGTTTGCTTAAAATTATCCAACATGGTTTGTGTGCCCATCTTGATACCGTAACCGACATTGACCGATGCGTACATTTTTTTCTGAGCCATGATATTGTTGTTAAAACATACAATGGCAGCGATTAGTAATAATATTCTAAGAAATTGGTTTTTCATAATCGTAAATTTTAGGTTAAATTAATTAGTGATTTTATGATGTGGCCGGGACTAAAATGACCTTCAGGGAATGCTTTTTTCTATAACAACACTCTTTGTTTTCATCATAATTTATTCAAAGATATACAATTATCCGGTACAAATCAACTTAATTCCCAATTTTCTTAACTGAAAAAAAATTTCTACTTTGCCTCCCGGCATTTTTTATATGATAGGCAACTATTGAAAAGAAGCCAGCAATTAATCATTTAATCCTTTGCCCAGTAGAATTTGCTTAACACATTTTTCGACCCTTGATTCGCGTGTTTTAGATTGTTTTGGTTGCGAAAAAAAAGACAGGTAGGCTCTTTGCCGTCCAGGTGTTAATGCATTAAAGGCAGTTTTCAAATCAGGGTTTTCATCTAATTTTCTTTGAAATTCTTGTGGAATGGGATATTCTGATATCTTTTTCAGAAGCACTTTCTTACCGGTCTTTTCCAATTCAATGGCCTCATTGATATAGGATTTCAAGACTTTTTCCTTCTCAACTATTTCGTGAAGATCGGTAAATCTAATCTGACGCGAAGCCTGCACATTTTCAGTTTGGCGTATAAGAATGCCATTGGAATCCTGAAGTAAGGCACCTTTAAAAAATAACAGTGCACAATATTCCTTAAATCCGTGAATTAAAACCACGTTGTTGTTCTGATAAGTGTAACATGGACACCCCCATTTCAATTCTTCGCTTAGCTCATCATGGTGAACAATGGACCTCAGTTTCTCAAATTCCTTCTGCCATTTTTTGGCTTTACTTATAAATTCATCAACTTTTGTATTCATAAAACTATTTTTTCTCTAAATAAAATTACTTCGATATGCTCTTCCTCATTTTGCAAACTTAATCATAGGTAGTATTATTGAGCCATTTAACAACCATTTCATCCGACATTAATTTTCCAATAATTCTATAATTGGAATCCTTAAAAGGGCTTTTGGCATCAATATCCTGCTTCATAACCCCTATCTCCGGTTGGTAATAATTGGAATGAACAAAACTTATCGATTTGCCCTTTACGACAATAAACCCTACATGAATATCAAGGCCCACCACATAAAGTCCATCGCCTCCGGCCAATAAATAATTCTTCACTTCGGAAAGTGGCCGATTTGAGAAACGTTTTATATTATCAGTTGCCCGTTTTTTAATAAATACCTCAGAAGCAGATTGTGCCCAGGCAGTTCGCGGGATATTGAAGCCCACATCTTCGAGAACCGTTGTCACGAAATAGCCGCAGGCTATCTTTCCTTGTCCGGGTTTTCGTGTGGTCCCATTAAAATCCCAGGGGGTTCCGTACCAATAAGGAAATACTTCTTCCGAAATGGTGCTTACCAGATAATTTCTTGCCTCTTTGATGAGAGAATCTTTCGAAAACCCAACGGCTTTGTCATAGGCATTTTTATACGCCGTTCTTTGAGCCAAAACCCCTTTGAGAAATGTTGGATAATCTTTTTTATCGGGTTGACTTTGGCAGGACGTTATGGCCAAAAGCGTTAATATAGTCAGTAAGGCTCTCATAAAATTCTTATTATAACACATAACGCCCACCATCATCCTATTGTTGTATCAGGGGTAATTTATTTCAATTAAAGATTAACAACAAGACGAGAATCCAATGGTTAGCGCTCCCCTATTTAATTTTTCTATTCCTTAATAAATTTCCTTACCGCATTCCTTTCCCCATCCGAAAACTTTATAAGGTAAAAACCTTTTGAAAGATCACTGATATTTATCACAGTATTTGCTTTATTTAAAGCCTGTTTTCGCAAAAGTTTCCCCTGAATATCATACACCGATATCAAAGTTTCGGCGAAATGATTTCCATCCGGCATTTCCACATTAATATAATCTGTAGCCGGGTTGGGATAGACATTCACCCAATCATTACCCGAAGCATAGTCCTCTATTCCGGTACAAGTTATTAATACTATTGCCACCGTATCGGTTGCAGCACAAGTGAGGGTGTGTGCCGCATTGAAATTGGAAACCGTTACAGAATAGTATTGAGAAGCAAAAACCACCTGCGATTGCGCATTGTTCCCGGTGGACCATTGATACTGCTCGCCGGGGCCGGCATCCAGATAGTTTATTACATCCATACATAATGCGGTATCAGGACCCAGATCCACATCAGGAGTTTTAACCACAGTGTAATTGAATGTAGTGTCGTGACTATTGCCCAAGGAATCTATCACCGTAACCGTATAAAGAAAAGTTCCGGCTGAATCAGGAACTATCATGATACTGGTATCGTCTACAGGTTGGATAAAAGGTCCTGACCATATTACTGTATCAATAGGCACTGGATCAGGCATGCCTCCGGGGAGTAGTGATGAATCGAAATTTAATTGCCACCAAAACAAATAACCGTTGTCAATACCCCAGTTATCAGTTATTTTTAAGGTCCAGCTTCCGTTCAAGGGACAGCCTATCAATTTGCTGAAGGCACTGTCAGGCGTAAAATAGCCGGTATGATTAATAGTATCAGCAGGCTGAATGGGCGAAACCCCCGCATCCAGTGTGTTTAAATGTCCTTGCTGAGCATAGATCTCCGACCATCCGTAAAGCCAGCCATATCCCGGTGGATTCATGGATGCACTGCAGGCAGGTGTACCATCAGATTCGTTGGCTTGTCCTAAATACGAACCTCCTGAATGATCGGCTCCATCCAACACTACTTGCTGACCGTTGGGACATATGAGGGTAAAACTCAGATCGCCGGCAAAGGAATGTTCCATATTCATGCAAACCGAATGAAGATCGCTGGCCTGAGTAATGATCGTACCCGGAGGAAACTGCGCGAAAACAATACTGGTGGACAGATAACCCGGTGCACAACTGGGCCCATCTGGTATAAATGTTGCACCGGTATAGCTTCCTGTGGCCAGAGGTCCATCATAAATTTGCTGCAGCACAATGGTTGCATTATAATTATAACTAATAGTGGCATAAGCCGTGTCGTTGGATGAACAACGGTCGACCAATGGGTTCACATGAATTATAGGATTGACCCCACTACGCATCTGCCCCCTTTGCTGAAGCACTTTGCGGTTCATTAGAGCGGCTTTACCCTTAAGAGTATTGACTTTGGTTAGCTTTGTGGAAATGTGGGTTTGTGCACTTAAGGAAACTGCGAAAAGTGCAAAGACAAAAAGAAAAAGTATTTTTTTCATCTGCGGTTAGTTTTGAGTGGTTTGAGAAGACCACAATATTTTATACCAAAAATATAATATTTTTCGATAATCCTAAAATATTTAACATTTTTCCTGTAATTTTCTTTTTCATCTGCTAAAAACTGATCCTCAACCCGGCATTAAATCCATAGCTGCCAAA
>CAZNRQ010000310.1:0-4614 GCA_964574845.1 uncultured Bacteroidales bacterium | reverse complement strand
GTCGACGGGCATTACGATACCAAAACCGGCACCGGTACCAACGATAACGGCTCGGGGGTGTCTATCATACTGGAGATAGCCCGCCTGATGGCCAATATACCTACCCTGTATTCCGTTAAGTTCATCAACTTCGCGGCAGAAGAGCAGGGTTTGCTGGGCAGCCAGGATTATGTAAATACCGTGGTGACACCCACTAACATGGACATTCTGCTGGTTTTCAATATAGATGAAGTAGGAGGGGTGGCGGGCCAGGCCAACACCGATGTGAAATGCGAAAGCGACCAGTCCAGCCCTACGAGCAATAATGCCGTGTCGGCACTATATACAGATACCCTCCGACAGGCCACAGCCGTTTATTCTTCGCTGACCACCACACTGGCCAATGCCTATGGTTCGGATTATGTGCCTTTTCAGACTGCCGGCGAAAACATTACGGGTTTGTTCGAAACCAACCAATCCAGCTATCCCCACACTTCGGGCGACAACCTGGCCCATCTCGATACCTCTTATGTCTACCAGATAGCCAAAGCCGCCACAGGTGCTGCCCTGTATTTCGCCAAGGCTTACCAGGTGTTTACTTCCGTGACTGAGACGAAAAACAACAGTAAGGTAGATATCTTTCCCAATCCCTTTGCTGATAACATCAGCCTGCGTAATACCTCGGAGTGCCCCCTGCAACTGAAAGTGTACGACCTGAACGGCAGGCTGCTCAGTAGTATAACCTTGCCTGCCTTATCTTCACAGTCCATTCCGTTGCCTCAACTAAGCAAGGGCCTGTATATTTTCGAAATATCGGACGGGGAGGGAAAGGTTTGGGAAAGAAAGAAGGTAGCTAAATTATAGATGCCGTCCTGCGAGACCAGGATCAACCCAGTATTTTCGAAATAAGATCGGAGTGCAGGCTGATCTTCAAAAAAGCCGTAACACCTAAAATGATTCCTATCAAACTGACGGAGCCCGAAAAGTAGAGCAACCATTTCTTTTGTGTGAGTGCGGTGATACCCAGCATGGCTATCGAAATGGTGAGCAGGGCTTCGGTCATATCAAACTGATCGTCGAACAGATTGATGTTGTCGTAATCCTTTTCGTAGCCTTCGGCCTGTGCCTTTATTTCTTCTTTTTCCTTTTTATAGGTGGCTATTTTCTCTTCATACTTTTTGATGATGCCTTCGCTGTTGGGTGGGTTTTGCAGTTTTAACAGATCCAGGGCGTTTTCGGCAATGGACTGTTTGGTGCTTTTGGCCTGATAATACGACCACGAATCCAGGCTTTTGGCCTGAGCCTGCTGCATGGATTGCACAATGTTGCCGTCTTTCACATTGCAAAGTGCCATAAAAGTTGCTGTTATGGCAACCAGTAGCGCTACTCTCGAATTGATCTTGCTTTTGTTTGCTTCTTCCACTGCTTCCTGAATATTATCTGCTATGTCCATAAAATATGATTGATTAAAATGGTTGGGGTAAATGATTGCTCAACCTCTGCTACTAATGCTTTCGGGCTATTTGTTGCACAAAGATAAGAATTTCCGTTGTGTTAGTCATCTTGACAATAATCAGTGGGTGATAAGCTTGCAATAGGAAAGTATAGGGGCAGGGGGGAGCGATAAGGCTTTGGAAGTCGATATCGTATTTTAGGCAGAGGCGCACTCCGTCAGTTTCGGCTGGCGGAGCCGTTTACTCAATTATGTGTAGCCATTATTTCTATTTAAACAATATTGTTTCAAGCTTTGTTGACAAATCAAATACATCCACTGAGCCAAAGTTGGTCAGAATAATTATTGTCATTTTTTGATCAGGATAATAATAATTCCATGTATTCCAACCACTGCTATTTCCGGCATGTCCAACACAGTTATCATGTGTATCTTCTATTATCCAGATATAACCAAAGTGGGAGTCTGACCAATAATGAGTATATTTAGTTGTCATCTTTTTAAGATACACCTCATTAACAATTTTGCCTGTGAAAACCGCCCTGTCAAATTTGTATAAGTCTATCACACTACTCCATGCTCCTCCGGCTGATAATGGTATAAATCCATAATCGTAGTCATAGGCATTTCTTTTATAGCCTAATGAATCATTACCACTATAACCTATGGCATATTGTCTCTGAGATTCATTTAAAGTCCAATAGGGAGTGAAACATGTATTCTGTAAATCTAAAGGCTCAATGAATGTTTTATTTACATAATCCTGAAAATTCATTCCGGTTATCTTTTCAATTACAGCTCCCAGGACTATTGGATCGCCTGTTGAATATTTACAACTATCCCCCGGATTATAAGCTAAGGGCAATTTTCTCATAAAAGGCATCACATCTGAACAATTTTTGACCTTTTCATAATTAAAGTCTTGTGCTTTCCAAAAATCATCAAATCCTGCAGAATGAGTCAATATTTGCTGTATAGTGATAATGTTTCCTTTTGGCAAGCCTTTTATGTATTGACCAATGGTGTCAGTAAATTTCAATTTTCCCATTTGAGCGAGATAGGTAATTGCCGTCCCGGTAAAAATCTTTGAGCCGGATGATAAATCAAATCGTGTGTCAGGTGTGTTTTTAACTTTGTTCTCCCTGTCAGCATAACCATAGCCTTTAGATAATAATATTTTTGAACTATCTGCTATAAGAACAGCTCCTGAGAATAGATCTTTATTTGTTAATTCTGTCAGGACGCTATCAATTGTTGCAATTCTATTGGTTTGTCCTTTCAGCGTTGAAAGTGCAAGTGCGAAAAATGTAATGAGTGTAATGGCAATTTTCATTCTTCTGTTTTTTTATTGTTACATCTAACTTGTTTATTGCTGCCAGTCCATCCACAAATATACAATTATTCATCAACCATTTTAAGCTCAATAAAAAAATATTGTTCTCCCAACCCCGCTCCCCTTCCAAAACCCATTCACAAAATAAACAATCACCTGTGAGAACATATTTTCAGGCATGTTGAAAATTGGTATTTATAAATTTTTTTTTGAAGACACTATCGATAATTATCTTGTAAAGTACAGACAACTAGAATTAAACAATTTTGTCGGGTAAAAAAAGCAGACGATGGTTGTATCTACCAATTTTATCGTTACAGTTAGTGACTAACTGGTTAGAGTTACTCATTAACTCGTTACAGTTACTGACTAACTCGTTGTAGTTTCTCATTAACTGGTTACAGTTACTCATTAACTCGTTACAGTTACTGACAAACTCGTTACAGTTTCTCATTAACTCGTTACAGTTACCCATTAACTCGTTACAGTTACTGACAAACTGGCTACAGTTACTGACTAGCTCGTTACATCTAATTACTAACTACAACCATCCTCTGAGTTTTTAGTTCTATAAAAAAAATAAAAAGTATATGGCATTTTAAAAGAATCACTTGCACGAATAAAAAGTAGAAATTTGCTATTTGCAGTCAACAAATTATTTGAATTATCATAGCAAAAAAAAAGCAGACGAATCTGTTTTTTTTGCGGCTCTCCGCCCCCTCTCCTTTACTTTAAGCTAAACAATGAGTATAAAGAAAATGAAAAACTCCCCTGGCAAATGCTTCGGGAGTTTTTTTTATCATGGCTATCCATAAAAACTATTATCCATAATGATATTTTTATCGGGAAAGTTTCTATATTTGTTGTGCTTTAGGTTAATCATTTAAAATGTGAAGTATGAAAAAGGTTTTATTTGTTTTTGCTTTTCTGTTCCTGTCATTTTCATTTGTCAATGGGCAGACAAATGTGTATCATCCGTTTCCAACACATGATGCTATATGGCGGCAGTATTCAGGATATTCACCCATCCCAAATTATGTGGCTTTTGAATATCTTATAACAGGTGACACTAATATTTCGAGCAAAATTTACCATAAGCTATTACGTATTTCAGCAAATTATGGTGTTGATCTCACAGGAGGTCCTGATTTTGATATTATATCTCCGACTTATCAAAGCTATTATGGATCATTTCGAGAAGATACTATACTAAAAAAGGTTTATTTTATTCCTTATTGGAATCCGAACGAGCAATTATTGTATGATTTTAATTTACAACTTGGCGATACATTGTCAGGTGTAAATCAGGGCAATCATACTTATGTTGGTACAGTGGATTCAATATTAATTGGAACTGATTATAGACGTCGGTTAGGAATTGTTTGCGAATTGTTTTCTAATAATCCTTACGTTTATTTAATTGAGGGAATTGGAAGTACATCGGGGCTTGTTGAGCCAATGAATATCCCATTTGAAGGATATATTGTGCTTTATTGCTTCACTCAAGATGGAATTCACTTATATCAATCTTCCGATCCACACAGCACGTGTGATTATCTTTCAGTAATGGAAATCGAACCCAACAAATCTTTTAACACTGCCCCCAACCCCTTTAACCAATCCACCCAAATCACCCTGCCCCAAACCTACCGCAGCATAACACTGGAAGTATACAACCTGCAAGGCCAGCAGGTGGCACAATATCAATATGCCGACTGCGATAAGATACAACTCCGGCGCAACCAACTCAAAAGCGGCCTGTATTTCCTGAAACTAAAAGGGGATGATGGATTGGTGAGGACGGGGAAGGTTGTTGTGGAGTAGTCGTTTATTTCCCGCAGATACCGCA
>CAZNRQ010000309.1:0-4623 GCA_964574845.1 uncultured Bacteroidales bacterium | reverse complement strand
ACAGTGCTTTTGCTACGCAGCATATTCCTGTTTTATTTATTACGACCGGTATGGAAGATGATTACCATAAAGTGAGCGACGACGAAAGTCTAATCAATTATAAAGCCATGCTTGCTATTGAAAAACTAATCCTTACATTTTTAAGGGGAATTCATTAAATACTAAGAAAAGAGTGCCAATATTATTGATTTAGAACCAGAAAACTCTAACTGCCAATATTGAGTTTCCAACTTGATACTGCCTATTTCTAAGTCGAAATTATACATTCCGAAGTTGAGACTGCACCTTCCGGAGTTGATACCGAACATTCCGATGTTGATACCGTGCATTCCGAAGTTGATACCGAACATTCCGAAGCTGATACCGAACATTCCGAAGTCGATACCGTGCATTCCGAAGTTGATACCGAATATTCCGAATTTGATACCGTACATTCCGAAGTTGCTACAACATAGTTTGAACCATTGAGGCGATCAGAAAGAGTTAAAAAAAACGGGCAGAAAATCACTTTTATGCCCGTATCTTTTAAACTAGATTTGTATTACAGTACTTTTGGCCCAGCTGCAACCAAACGCTTGCCTTCGTCGTTATCTGTGAAGTTTTCGAAATTCTTGATGAATTTTTCGCCCAAATTGCGTGCACTAACATCCCAATCAGCAGGATTGGCCCATATGTTACGTGGGTTGAGAATTTTTGGATTTACACCTTTTACACTTTTGGGAATCATCAATCCGAAAATGGGAAGTTCTTCGTATTCCACATTTTCGAGCGAGCCATCAAGTATGGCATCTATGATTGCCCGGGTGGAAGGAATATCAATTCTGCGGCCAACTCCGTAAGGTCCTTCTATCCAACCGGTATTCACCAGGTAAGCGGACGAACCGTGTTGTTGCATTTTTTTTGCCAGCTCCTGGGCATATTTGGTTGGATGCAACAAAAGGAAAGCAGCACCAAAACATGAAGAGAAGGTAGGAGTGGGCTCTTTAATACCGCGCTCGGTTCCGGCCACTTTTGCGGTGTATCCGCTCAGAAAGTGATACATGGTTTGGTCGTAAGTGAGTTTGGCCACCGGAGGCAACACACCAAAAGCATCTGCCGTCAGGAAGATGATGTTCTTGGGATGAGTTCCTTTGGAAACCGGTTTAACAATATTATTGATGAAATAGATGGGATAGCTTACACGCGTGTTTTCGGTTTTAGCACCACTGGCAAAATCAATAACCCCGGTTTTTTCATCAAAAACTACATTTTCCAGCAATGCATCGCGTTTGATGGCATTATAAATATCGGGTTCATTTTCTTTGCTTAGGTTGATGCACTTGGCATAGCAGCCACCTTCGAAGTTAAAAATGCCATCGTCGTCCCAGCCATGTTCATCATCACCGATGAGGAAACGTTTTGGATCGGCTGACAAAGTGGTCTTGCCTGTGCCCGACAATCCAAAAAAGATAGCAGTATCTTTGTCAGTGCCCATATTAGCTGAACAATGCATGGATGAAATTCCCTGCAAAGGCAGAAAATAGTTCATCACCGAAAAAATACCTTTTTTCATTTCACCGCCGTACCAGGTTCCACCAATCACTGCCATACGTTCTTTCAAATTGAATGCGGCAAATACATCAGAGTTAAGTCCCTGTTCTTTCCATTGAGGATTGGTTGCTTTACAGGCATGCAAGATTACATAGTCAGGTGTGAAATCCTTAAGCTCTTCTTCAGTGGGTCTGATAAACATGTTCTTCACAAAATGAGAAGCCCAGGCTATTTCAGAAACAACGCGTATTTTCAGACGGGTGTTTTCATTAGCTCCGCAGAAAGCGTCGGTTACATAAAGTTTTTTTGCACTGAGTTGATCTTTTGCAATGCCTTTCAGGTGTGCCCAGATTTCTTCCGAAATAGGTTTGTTGTCCGAACTTTTTCTTATAGGATTAGCCCACCAAACGTTATTTTCATTTTCCGACTCTCTTACGATATATTTATCTTTAGGAGAACGGCCTGTGAATATTCCTGTATCAACAGCAACTGCCCCGGTATTAGTGATAAACCCTTTTTCGAAACCTTCCAGCTTTGGGTCGGTTTCATGAACGAACAGATCTTCGTAGGAAAGATTGTGATAAATAGTACTCACGTCATTGATTCCGTAGATAGATAGGTCGATGTTGTTAGTTTTCAAGCCATTCATGATAATTGTGATTGTAGATTAATGATAGTTTAGTTAATGTATTAGAATCGATACAAACTTAGTAAAATATAGAATACAACAAAAAAAAAGTCCTGAAATTTCAGGACTTTTTAATTATCGGTAATTTAATTACTTTTTCTTAGCTGTTTTTTTTGCAGCTGGTTTTGCTTTTGCCACAGGTTTTTTTGCAGCAGGCTTAGCTTTATTAGCTTTAATAGCAGCTTGAGCAGCAGCCAAACGAGCTATGGGAACGCGGAAAGGAGAACAACTTACATAGTTTAATCCTGTTTTAAAACAGAATTCAACTGATGCAGGATCACCACCTTGTTCGCCGCAAATACCAACCTTCAGGTTGTTGCGTGTAGCACGTCCTTTGGTAACAGCCATTTCGATCAACTGCCCGGTTCCTTCCTGGTCTATGGTTTGGAATGGATCGGCAGCCAAAATTTTCTGATCAAGATATTCATTCATGAAACCTCCAATATCATCACGGCTGAATCCGAATGTCATCTGTGTAAGGTCGTTGGTTCCGAAAGAGAAGAACTGTGCAGTTTTTGCCATACGGTCAGCCAATAAACAAGCACGTGGAATCTCGATCATAGTTCCATAGAGATAATCTATCGATTTTACCTTGAATTTTTTGCAAACCTCTTCATAAACGCGATCGGCAATTTTCTTGGTAACATCAAGTTCTCCTACTTCACAAGTAACCGGAATCATTATTTCTGGTTTCGGATGATGACCTTCTTTTAATAATTCAAGTGTTGATTCGAAAATGGCGCGGAACTGCATTTCAGAAACTTCAGGGTAAGTTACGCTTAAACGAACCCCGCGATGTCCCATCATAGGATTGTTTTCGTGAAGAGCTTCGCCGCGTTTTGCAACTGCAGCTACATCTATTTTCAGTTCTTTAGCCAGTTCAGCTTGTTTGTCGGGGCTTTGCGGAACAAATTCATGCAAAGGAGGATCCAGCAAACGGAAAGTTACAGGAAGAGTATCCATAGCCAACAAAGTAGCTTTGATGTCTTTTTTTACGAAAGGATATAATTCGTTCAATGCTTTAATACGTTCTTCGATGGTATTGCTTAGGATCATTTTGCGAAGCGCCAATAAAGGTTTCTCTGAACCCACACCATAGAACATATGCTCGGTGCGGAACAAGCCGATACCTTCAGCACCATAGTCGCGTGCAATTTTTGCATCTTCAGGAGTTTCAGCATTAGTGCGTACGCCCATGGTACGGAACTTATCAACCATTTTCATGAAAGTTTTGAAACTTGGATTTTCAGAAGCATCCATCAATTTCAAAGCAGTTTGATATACATGGCCTTTGGTACCATTCATGGTAATGAAATCACCTTCTTTCAGCACTATTTTGGTTCCTTCAACCTTTGCTGTTTTAGCATTGGCATCAACATGAAGTTTTCCGGCACCAACTATACAGCATTTACCCCAACCACGTGCCACTAAAGCTGCATGTGAGGTCATACCTCCGCGGGCAGTAAGAATACCAACTGCGGCTCTCATACCTTCTACGTCTTCAGGGTTAGTCTCCTCACGAATAAGAATAACTTTTTTGCCTTTACGTTCCCAAGCCACAGCATCTTCAGCAGTAAAAACCAACTGACCAACTGCAGCACCAGGTCCTGCAGGTAAACCTTTAACCAAAATGTCAACTTTCTTTTCTTCAGCAGGGTCGCAGATAGGATGTAAAAGTTCGTCCAATTGAGCAGGTTCAACGCGCATAACTGCGGTTTCTTCTGTGATAAGTTTTTCTTTCAGCATTTCCATAGCCATGTTCAATGCTGCAGTTCCGGTTCGTTTTCCGGCCCGACATTGAAGCATATATAATTTGCCTTCCTGAATAGTGAACTCAATATCGAGCATATCACGATAGTTCTTTTCAAGAATAGTACGGATTTTTGCTAATTCTTTGTAAGTACCTGGCATTTGCTCCTGCATACTGAGCAAATGTTTGTTTTGCTCGTTTTTGGTGTCGTTGTTCAAAGGACTCGGAGTGCGAATACCTGCAACAACATCTTCGCCCTGTGCATTGATAAGCCATTCACCATAGAATAAGTTCTCACCGGTAGCTGGGTTACGAGTAAAAGCAACACCTGTAGCAGATGTGTCACCCATATTTCCAAATACCATTGCCTGAACGTTTACAGCTGTACCCCAATCATCAGGAATACCTTCTATTCTGCGATACGAGATAGCTTTTTTTCCATTCCAGCTTTTAAATACGGCTTTAATACCACCGAACAATTGTTCTTTGGCATCATCTGGAAAAGCTTTTCCGATTTCTTTTTTAATTCTCTTTTTGAATTCTTCGGCAAGGAATTTCAGATCATCTGCTGATAAATCCGTATCCTGTTGAACTTTTTTGGATTTTTTATATGCATCAAGCATATCATCCAATTTTTTTCTGATGTTCAGGTCAA
>CAZNRQ010000308.1:0-4634 GCA_964574845.1 uncultured Bacteroidales bacterium | reverse complement strand
TTTTAAATATAGCTTTTAGCCTTCCAGCTACCCGCGTGTTTTAATAATTCTAACATAAATATTAGATTATTTCGAACAATCATTTATTCAATACAAAAAAATATCCAGCATCGTGGTGGATATTTTGGCAAGACGTTGAGCGTCTTATAAGTCGCGCTAAGCGTGACGGTGAGCTTTGGACAATGTTAGAACCGCTATTGAGCAGAGTTTATGCTCCCCAGTCGCTGTGATTATTTGATATAATCTCTTTTCTCCCTTATTATCAACCTGCTTTTTTTCGTTATTAAAATATTATCTAACACCAACGCGTCAGGTTCTAATTTATCAAAAACCTTAAACACATCCTCAAAGGACCGCGCAATAGGTTTTCCTTTTAAATTCAAAGAAGTATTTATTAAAATAGGAATGTTGGTAATCTTATAAAATTCGTTCAAAATCTCATAATACAGACCGCCATCCTTCGGTACTAACTGGACCCTGGCGCTGTTATCACTATGTACTGCTCCTTCTGCTGCTCCTTTTTTTGATTTTTTAAGGCAAGCAACTTTATTCATATAATAATCAGCATCACCAGTAAACCAGTATCTAAACTTGTCTTCAATAATGCTAGGAGCCAAAGGCCTAAAATACGCTCTTCTTTTCATTTTATTTAAACGATCTCTCAATAAAGCATTCCCAGGATGGGCTAATATGCTCCTATGCCCCAATGCTCTTGGGCCAAACTCCATATTACCATGTGCTAGAAATACAATCTCCTTGTCTCTCAATAATTCTGCAGTTTTTTTGGCAAGATCTAAAGAGTTGCTAAATGTTTCAACGGAGTACCCATTGTCATTTATTCGCTTGATATCAATCTTACCCAGGTCCGGTCCCCAATCTGGGCATACGGTTTGTTCTGGTCTCTTGTTTTTCAAGAGATGGCACCAGCCATAAAGAGCAGCACCTACAGCCGTGCCCGCATCATTTGGGGCTGGAGGAACATAAACATTTTTAAATTTTCCCAAATCCAAAATTTTTCCGTTTAATTTAGAATTCAGGGCACACCCGCCAGAAAATATTAAGTTTTCACAATTAGTTATCTTTTTAAGATGAATGACTACGTGCAAAACCGCCTCCTCAAACGCCTGCTGTACAGCGCTTGCTAATGCGCACCTAGTAGCAAAGTCAATGCGACGGACGTTATTTGGTGACCATTCTAAGCCACCGATATATATTTTTTCCGTCAGCAATCTAGAACCCAAACCATTTTTTATAAAAATTATGCCATGGTCTTTAAATTCAATCATTTCTTAACTGCACGATAAAACTTTTTACCTGAGGAGAGAGCTGCCATCGCCATCATGGTGCCCTCTGGTTCGTCACCAGGAACTACGGTTCTTATCGCAAAGTTTTTATAAAAGTTCCCAAGAGATTGTTTATTTTCCTTTTGCTCACTTTTATTACTCTTTCCAATATCAGTTTCAGAAAGATGATAGATCTTATCAACCCTTTTGTCATCTAAATAAAAGCCTGACACTCTTTCGCGCTGATCAAAATCCGGTCCCAGCATACTTCCTGCCCCATCAATACACAATCCAACAGCCGATCTAAATTTAGTCAGATAAAAACCGGATAAAACATGCGCTTGATGATGACTTATAAACTTAATTTTCCGTTTAATTGATTTTGGCAAATAATCTAGCAATACCCCATCGTCTTCCCCCAATCTATGCTCTGGATGCAAAGAGACTCCAATTATTGTGTCTATTTTGTCTAAGGAAATTTTTGCTCTTTCTAAACAATATTTTAAGGACTCATGGGGAAACAAAAACTTTTCATTTTCGTTCGGATAATTATGTTTGATGCCAGACCATCTCTCTTCTTCAGCAGCATAAATCTTTCCGTCCTTTATTAAGCAGGCAGATGTGTCGTGACCAAAATTTAAACCCAAAGAATAATTACTCATATGCAAAAGGCTAACCTAAAGTTTTACGTCAGTAAAAAACAAAGACATATAATCGTTAAATTCAATATCGTTGTCGACCGAATGGAGAATATTCGGCACAGTGCTAATTTTTTTTCCATTCCTGTCTAGAAGGACAAAAATTTTATTAAGCTTATCTTGATGCAAACGATTGAGCATCGAAGCATCTGCATATTTCCCCCTGATACTTTTTTTGCTACATAAGTGCGGCAAGTAACTAAGGCCCTTCAACTTTGTACCAAATTTTACTGCATCCTTGGGCGTATTAATTTCGCACAATACAACAATAACCTTCCCGGACTCATAGTTGCAACACAATCTTTTGACCTCATCACTCGGACTAGGATTCCAGTTAGTTTTCCATTCGTTGTCCTTCAAATGCAAAGCTGTTTTTCTATCAATATTTAGCTCCTTAAGATTCTTTATCGTATAAAACTCAGAAATGTCTCTGATGATATCTCTGTCAATCCCTCTTTTTATCGCGTCTTTTTTAATGCTAAAAATGGTATACTTTCTCATAAAAAATTATCCCCTATCGTACTAATAAAATCCTCATGCTATTTCTTGTAACTGTTTCTCATACAGGAGGATATCTTTTAACTCTTTATATCTGTCAGAAACCATCTCTCTAGCGGAAGGTATGGATATTTTGTTCCAAGATCTCTCGATTTTTTCAGAAATCCACTTTGTTCCATCCTCTAAAGAGAGCCCTTTTCTACCGAAGGCAGAATAGAATAATATTATTGCGAACTCGAAATGCGCCATCGCATCCGCAGAGGCAACAATCTCCTCTTCAATGTTTTTCTTTTTCATATTAACGCTACCCCTGTGAGCACGTATACAACCTTTTACTTTTTCCGTTTTATCTTTGTCGTACCCTAGATCATTTAATATCTTTTCCGCCTCATCAGAGCTTGTTATATGATGATTTTCCACTTCACCTTTAATCCTTGTTAAATCGTGTAACCAGCAAGAAAGCTCAACAATTTCCTTGTCCGCGCCAAGCTCGTCAGCCAACATATTGCCATATTTAACTACTGGATAAATATGGTATTTCCATCTTTGATCGCTTTCACATGCTTTTTTTACTAGATCGACAACATCATCCAAGATATACTTGTAGGACTTTCGATTTATTGGTGTTTTCATTTGATAAACTTTTTACTTATATATTCAGGATTCATACCGAACCTCCAAAAATCATAATATTTTTGCTTATGCTTAAAACCCTTATAGCTTCTATTTTTTTCTCATTTACAATTTCCGACATTAGCTTATTTTTTTCTTCCTGTGTTGTGACACGAAAATCTCTTACATATTTTAGTTGTATTGAACAATTTGAAACAAATCCATTTGGACTTATTCTAATCTTAGGACATTTTGTTTTGTCGCAAACGTAACCGACGCTGTAGTTAGGGTTAACACCGTATATTCCCATCTTTCCCGCAATCTTATAATATAATGATTTTGGCACATCACCCTCAACGTCGACGGGAGTAATTTTCCCAATCTTTTTAAAGTCATCTATCATTTCGTTAACCGATAAAAAATTCTCGCCAAAAATTGACTTGTTGCTCTTATACATTTGACCGCAGGGAACCATTTCTAGAAAACGGATTATTATTTTATCCCCATACTTATCAAAATAGTTAATCATCTCCTCTGTCACGTGCCGATTTGCTTTCGTTACAACGCAGTTAATCTTAATACGTTCATACAGCTTGGTCGCCATATTGATTGATTTTATTGCCTTATCGAAACCATCGTATCCGCAGATTTTCTTATACTCCTCAGGATCTAAAGTATCCAGGCTAAAATTAATTTTGGAAATTCCGGCATCTTTTAATTGTTCGGCCATTTTATAATACAAAATCCCATTTGTTGTCATGCTTTGTTTCTTTATTCCAACCTCTTTGGCCTCCCTCACAATGTCTATAAAATCGGGGCGAACAGTCGGTTCTCCTCCAGTCCAACTTATTTTACGCACTCCCGCTTTAAATCCGGCATTAATTATACCCATTATATCGTCCTTACTCATTACACTCTTAACGTCAATTTTCCTTTGAGTATTGCAATAAATACAATTCAAATTGCATGCCGAAGTAATAGAAATTCTTAGTGTGTAATTATTTTCCATAGTAATATAAATCCTTAGAGTTTAATAATTTTCCATTTTTTTATCATCCAAGTCCGCCCTCAGTCGAGACGATTGATTTATATTACTCTAACAAAAGAACACCGAAAATAAAAGGTGCTTTGTTGCACAATGCCAAAAAGGTTCTAACCGTCCTAGCGCCATGAAACAAAATCAGAACGGTTTTAGCAGGAAAAATGCGCTGGCAGGGACTAGAGGGCGGGGAATCTCACGCGCCCCAATAAATCGGGGCTTCTAGACACCCTCGTTTTCCGGTTCCTTCCAACAACGGAAAACTACTGTTTTCCGACCACTTCCCCGTTCGATTCACACTTGCTTTCACATCAAAAAAACTCCACCCCAAGGGGTGAAATTTTTTTGGCAGGGCCAAGAGGAATCGAACCCCTATCAACGGTTTTGGAGACCGTTGTTCTACCGTTAAACTATGGCCCTATGAGCGCCGTAGCGCTATTTTTCATTGGTCAATTACCATTTGTCATTAACTGAAAAATGGTAATTTCAAAATATAATCGAAAA
>CAZNRQ010000307.1:0-4639 GCA_964574845.1 uncultured Bacteroidales bacterium | reverse complement strand
GTCTGACGGTCGCCGATGATAAGTTCGCGCTGACCACGACCAATTGGAATCATAGCATCAATAGGTTTGATACCTGTTTGCAAAGGTTGATTTACCGGCTGACGGAAAATAACACCCGGAGCTTTACGCTCAATAGGCATTTCATAAAGTTTTCCTTCAATAGGACCTTTACCGTCTATGGGTTGACCCATGGTATTGATAACACGGCCTAACATGCCTTCTCCAACAGGGATAGAAGCAATTTTACGGGTACGTTTCACTACATCGCCTTCAACGATATTTTCGGATTCACCCAACATTACCACTCCCACATTGTCTTCTTCGAGGTTGAGCACTACGCCCATTACCCCTGTTTTTTCGAATTCAACCAACTCACCTGAGCCGACATTGGATAAGCCGTAGATACGGGCAATACCATCGCCTACCTGAAGCACAGAACCCACTTCTTCGAGCTGAGTTTCGTAATTAAATCCTGCTAACTGCTGACGTAAAATTGCAGATACTTCTGCCGGTTTTATTTCTGCCATTATATTTTAAAATTTAGATTCGTAAATGTTGATATTGTATTCTTTTTTCAAGCGGTTGATGTTCCTGCGAATAGAGGCATCATACTGCCTGTCTTCGTATGTAAGCACAAAACCTCCCACCAGAGCGGGGTTAACGGCTTCAACCAATTCGATATTTGCCTTAAGCTGTTCCTTCAATACCGTTTTCAAATGGGCTACCATGGCATCATTGGCCTTGGTGGCTGTCTTCAGCACCACGGTCTTGATGTTCAGGAAGTCGTTGTAAAGATTAATAAACTCCTGGGCAATTTCAGCTACCAGCACTTCGCGGCGTTTCTTAATGATGATCTCAAGAAATCGATATGACATCAGGTTGATATTGTCGAAAAAAACGGCCTTGAAAACGGCTGTCTTTTTCCCCTGACTGATAATGGGGCTTTCCAGCAAATGTTTGAAATCGCGGTTCGATTCGCAAATGCTCTTAATAGCAACCATATCGTTATGAACTGCCTCGAGTATGTTTTGCTCTCCTGCAAGTTCGAACAATGCTTTTGCGTATCTGCCGGCTATTCTTCCTGGTCTCATTGGTTAGGCTATGGGTTAATTGAAATTAACTTCATCTAAAAACTTTCCGATCAGCTTATCCTGCTTGTCGTCTTTTTCCAGTTCCTGCTGAATGAGTTTCTCAGCGATCTCGATGGATAAGGTAGCGATCTGGTTCTTGAAGTCGGTAAGAGCCTGCATTTTTTCGTAATGAATGCTTTCCTTGGCCGATTCAACAATGCGATTGGCTTCTTCGGTGGCTTTTCCGCGGGCTTCTTCAATAATTTTTTCTCTCACTTCGCGCGCATTACGCAGCAAAGCGTCTCTTTCTTCTTTGGCTTCTTTCAGCAATTCTTCGTTGCTGAACTTCAGAAGTTTCATTTCTTCACGTGCTTTATCAGCTTCATGCAATGCTTCATCAATCTTTGTTTCACGTTCCTTCAGCATTTTCATGATGGGCTTCCAGGCATACCTTCCCAGTATTAAAACAAGGAAAAGGAACGACAGGGTCATCCAAAATATAAGTCCGATTCCGGGTGTTACGAGTTCCATAGTTTTTGTTTTAAATTGTAATAAAAATCTTTATCCGGCAACCAACCGTTACCGGATAAAGATCCATTCTGTCTTATTAGATAAATAATATCAAAAGACAAACAACAATTGCAAAGAAAGCAACGCCTTCGATGAGAGCTGCAGCAACAATCATATTCGAACGAATGTCGCCAACTGCCTCAGGCTGTCTTCCGATTGATTCCATGGCTCCTTTACCGATGTTACCAATTCCAAGACCTGCTCCGATTGCAGCAATACCGGCACCAATTCCGGCTCCCATTTTTGCGATAGGGGCGAAATCTGCGGCTGCTTGTAATAAAACTGACATGAGTGACATAATTTTGATTTTTAGTTTGTATATAGTGAGTGATTAATGCGCTGTTTCGTGATGTTCGGCCGAAGCCATTCCAATATATAAAGATGATAATAAGGTGAAAACATAAGCCTGAATGAAGGCAACCAAAAGTTCGAGCAATCCCATAAAAATATAGAAGAACACCGAAACAATGGAGAATCCGTAACCGGCCCATTGGTTTATGGCTCCAAAGATAAATATCAGACTGATAAAGCCGAGACCGATAATATGCCCAGCCGTAATGTTGGCAAAGAGACGGACCATCAATACAAAGGGTTTTGTAACTACTCCGATAACTTCCACTAATGGCATCAAAGGAATGGGGAATTTAAGCCACCAGGGAACTCCCGGAGCATTGTAAATTTCTTTCCAGTAATGTTTGTTGGCGCTGAATGTGGTAATGACGAAAGTAAAAAGTGCCATCACCATGGTCACAGCAATATTTCCTGTCAGGTTGGCTCCGCCAGGGAAAAAGGGAACCAATCCCAATAAGTTATTGAAGAAAATAAAGAAAAATATCGTCAGCAAAAAAGGCATGTATCTTTCGTAACGCTTTTCACCAATAGATGACTTGGCAATATCGTCGCGGATAAATAATATCAGGGGCTCTATCATGTTTTGGAATCCACTCGGAGCCGAATTGGGATTTTTTTTGTATTTGCGGGCCATGGAAACGAATATCCATGTCAAGAAAAACACGCTGATAAAAAGTGAAAGTACCAATTTGGTTATCGAAAAATCTAATGGCAAGGAGGCGTTTTCTAAAACATTGCCGCTTTCATCCACCTTAACAATCTTACCCTTGTTTTTTCCTTCCAGTTCAAGTTTATAACCATTATAGGTCTCCGCACCATGATGAAAACGACTCGACATAAAAGTAACGATCTTACCATCATCATAAAGGATAACAGGAAGGGGTATTGTTATGGGTTTGTTTCCGATTTCAGCTATGTGCCATTCGTGATTATCCACAATATGCTCGATGATCATTTCACCGGCATTGAATGCCTTTTTCTTTTCACCCGAACCCTCTCCGTTTTCAGAAAAAGCTGGTTTTGAGAAAGAAAATAGTATAATTGTTAAGAATAAACAAAAATAAGCAGCTGATTTAAAGGTTTTTGATTGCATCTTCTCCTCAAAAATTTAGAAATGCAAATATAAGATTTTTATAAAATCCAGCCGTAAAAAAATGAGGAGATTCATTAGCCTGGTAAATCTGGACTCTAAATTTCATGAAATGTGACAATTGAACAGCATTGATATTTATCTTTTGGGTAAGCCATATAACAGGAAATAAACATCAAATATCAGATAAAGGAAAAACAAAATAAAAAAGGTGATCAGAAAATTCACAGCATCGCTCCTAAATATAAAGACGTAAGCGGCTATTACGATAATATACAGCATGAATCTTAAAAATGTTGTCATCATGAAGGCCCTGACAAATTTGTTGGGATTAGGCTCCGTCGACATTCTCAGCATATAATTGTTCGCAAGAAACGAAGCTGAAAAAAAGAAAGGAACCTGAAAAAGCAGGGTTTGCGAAATAAATTTTACCGGCATGAAAACATAAAGAACTATGGCATGAATTTCGAGAACAGCAGAAAAGATGAGAATTTTAACGAGTAATGATTTTTGCATTTTGGCTTACTTTTTTAGAAAGTCTTTTATAGAAATATAAATTGCCAGTGAAACCGACAAAAAAGAAAACAGAACAGTAAAAACAGGGAACTTTATTCCTATCCACTTGTCCAGATAATATCCACCCACAACGCCTCCGGCAATTATCACCAGCATCTGCAGAGCAATGCTGGAATATTTTGCATAATTATTAAGCGGGTTGCTGGGTTTTTTCATTAACAATTTGAGGTTCGGCAACTATTTTGCTTGCAGGAGCATTCATATTGCAGCTCCCTGTAAACTTTGCACCGGGCTCGATAGAGATTTTTCCGGTAGTAATGTCACCGGTCAGATTGGCCGACGCTTTCATCGCCAATAGTTCTGCAACCATTATCTTAGCCTTGACGTTACCTGAAAAATCGGCGCTCTGACAAATAATTTCGCCTTCAACATTTCCTGTGGTGCCAACCACAACCTTGCCTTTGGAAGTTACAGAACCTATCAGGGTTCCATCGATCCGCATATCTCCGCTAGCTTTGATATCGCCTTTTATAACCGTTCCGTTGCCAATGATATTGATGACGGGTGATTCTACTTCAATGTTTTTTGCCATAATTTTGATTTGAAGCGTTATACGTAAAAAGGAATATTATTGTTTCGTATAATTTTCCTTATAAAATTTCAAGTATTGTTCAACGTCCTTATTTTTATAAAAGACGGGGTAATTAGCTGCAGAGATAACAAAATGCTGATATTGGGTTTTTCCCAACAAAGCATTTATCTCAGGAGAATTCTGAACCGAAAGCAAATAACTCAAGGCATCATCTTTGTTTTCAAATCTGCTCACATTCAACACTTCGTGTTTGTCATCCAAAAACAAAGTATTGATAGTAAGTTTTCTCGATGAAAACGTTTTAGAATTATGATTAGAAAAATTATTTTTCATGTCATTGATGCTGATGTTTTTAACTTCAAAAACAATAATATAAAAGTGAAAAGAAGTTGGGTCAAATTTATAAAGCTGGTCCTTGGAAACCACGACTGCTGTGCTGTCTTTTTTTGC